>NZ_JALRNG020000004.1:0-181719 GCF_030272875.2 Pseudomonas sp. BJa5 | reverse complement strand
ACGTGTGGGGCTTTTTTGCCGGGGGTCCGGGGCTGATGTTTTTGGGGCGGGGGGCTTGAGGGGGCCCATTGGGGGGGCAGGCCGGATCCTACCGGGGTTGGTGGGGGGTGGCCCCGCGATAAATACACCGCCCACCCCCAAGAAGGCTCAATCGAGCTTGAGCACCTTGGCCAGGACGATTTTCGGGCCTTTCATCTTCTTGATGATGATGCGCAGGCCTTCGACCTCCAGCACTTCTTCCTCTTCCGGCACGCGCTTGAGGGTCTCGTAGACCAGGCCGGCGAGGGTTTCCGCTTCGATATGGTCCAGGTCCACGCCCAGCAGGCGTTCGACCTTGAACAGCGGCGTGTCGCCACGTACCAGCAGCTTGCCTGGCTGATAGGCGAGGATGCCGCGCTCGGCCTTGCGGTGTTCGTCCTGGATGTCGCCGACCAGCACCTCCAGCACGTCTTCCATGGTCAGGTAGCCGATCACCTTGCCGTCGGCTTCTTCGACCAGGGCGAAGTGCGCGCTGCCCTTGCGGAACTGCTCCAGCAGGTGGGCCAGCGGCATGTGCCGGGATACCCGCTCCAGCGGCCGGGTCAGTTCGGCCAGGTTGAAGGACTCGGGGATATGGTCCAGGTCGGCCAGTTCCAGCAACAGGTCCTTGATGTGCAACAGGCCGATGAACTCGTTACGTTCGGCATCGAACACCGGGTAGCGGCTGAACTTGTGGCGGCGGAACATCGCCAGGATTTCCTTGAGCGGCGCGTTGGCATCCAGGCAGACCATGTCCTCGCGGGAGTTGGCCCAGTCGACCACCTCCAGTTCGCCCATTTCCACCGCCGATGCCAGTACGCGCATGCCCTGGTCGCTGGGGTCCTGGCCACGGCTGGAGTGCAGGATCAGCTTCAGTTCTTCGCGGCTGTAATGGTGCTCGTGATGGGGCCCGGGCTCACCCTGGCCGGCAATGCGCAGGATGGCATTGGCGCTGGCGTTGAGCAGGTAGATGGCCGGGTACATCAGCCAGTAAAACAGGTACAGCGGGACCGCGGTCCACAGCGACAGCAGCTCGGGTTTGCGGATGGCCCAGGACTTGGGCGCCAGCTCGCCGACCACGATGTGCAGGTAGGAAATCACGAAGAAGGCGCTGAAGAACGAAATGGCCTTGATGACTTCCGGCGACTCTACGCCGACGGCGGCCAGCACAGGTTCGAGCAAGTGCGCGAAGGCCGGCTCACCGACCCAGCCCAGGCCCAGGGAGGCGAGGGTGATACCCAGCTGGCAGGCGGACAGGTAGGCATCGAGCTGATTGTGTACGGTGCGCAGGATCTGCCCGCGCCAGCCATGCTGCTCGGCAATCGACTCGACCCGGGTCGAGCGCAACTTGACCATGGCGAACTCGGCGGCAACGAAAAAGCCGTTAAGCAGAACCAGCAGCAAAGCAAAAATGATCATGCCGAAATCGGCGAACAGTGAAGCGAGGCTAAAACCAGGGGAAGGGTCCATGATGGGGTTTTACGGGGTCCGTCATCTGAAAAAATAAGAAAGGCGGTGCCAGCATTCGCTGGCACAAGTCCGCCAATGTAGCGGCTGAGTGTCCGGTTGCCTAGGGGCGTGGCGTCAGGAGGCCTGGCGCTGGGCGATCTGGGCGGGGGTGAAATGGCAGGTAAAGGTGCTGCCATGGCCCGGCACGCTGCTGATCTCCAGGCGGCCGCGATGGCGCAACAGCACGTGCTTGACGATCGCCAGGCCCAGGCCCGTGCCGCCGGTGTTGGAGGCGCGGCTGGAGTCGACCCGGTAGAAGCGTTCGGTCAGGCGCGGCAGGTGCTTGGCATCGATGCCGATCCCGGAGTCCTGCACACTCAGGTGCGCGCCCTGTTCGTCGGCCCACCAGCGAATGCGGATCTGCCCTTCGTCCTGGGTGTACTTGACCGCGTTGAACACCAGGTTGGAAAACGCGCTGCGCAGCTCCGCCTCGCTGCCCTTGAGGCGAATGCCGGGGGCGGCTTCCAGGCTGATCTTCTGGTTGCGCTGGCCGGACAGGGCCTGGGCATCGCTCTTGATCGATTGCAGCAGGGCGTCGATGGCCACCGGCTGGTTGTCCGAGGGGTAGTCGGTGGCTTCCAGCTTGGCCAGCAGCAACAGGTCGTTGAGCAGGGTCTGCATGCGCCCGCCTTGCTGCTGCATCTGCTGCAGGGCGCGGACCCAGCGCGGGTTCACGTCCTCGACATTGTCGAGCAGGGTCTCCAGGTAGCCGGCAATCACCGTCAACGGCGTGCGCAGCTCATGGGAGACGTTGGCGACGAAGTCCTTGCGCATCTGTTCGAGCTGGTGGATGCGCGTAACATCGCGTACCAGCATCAGGTGTTCGTTGTTGCCGTAGCGGGTGATGTGCAGTTGCACGCGCAGGCGGTCGTTGATCGGTGAAGGGATTTCCAGCGGTTCGAGGTAGTTCTCCTGCTCGAAGTACTCCTTGAAGCGCGGGTGGCGGACCAGGTTGGTCACCGGTTGGCCGCTGTCCTGCGGGGTTTTCAGGCCGAGCAGGGTTTCGGCGGCGCGGTTCCACCACTCAAGGTTGCCGTCGCTGTCGAGCATGATCACCGCGTCCTTGAGGGCAGCGGTGGACTCCTGCACCCGGTCGATCACCGCCTGCAGGCGGCCGCGCACCCGCTGGTCGCGGCGTTGCAGGTGGTAGATGCTGTCGAACACCTCGCCCCACAGGCCGTAGCCATCGGGTGGTGCCTCGTCGGGTTTGTGCAGGCGCAGCCATTCATGCAGGCGCAGCAGTTGTTTCAGGGTCCAGCCCAGGTAGAGCGCCAGGCCCAGGGCCAGGCTCCAGCCGTAGTAGCCGCTGATCAGGCCAACCAGCAGGCAGCCAGTGATCAGCAACAGCATGTGGCGAATCAGGGTGCCATGCCAGTTCTGGTTCAATTAACGACGCGTCCTTTGCAATACGTGAAGATCGGTTCAGCTCTTGGTGGAGAAGCGATAACCGGTGCCACGGACGGTTTGTACCAGATTCTCGTAGGCGTCACCCAGTGCCTTGCGCAGGCGGCGGATGTGCACGTCCACGGTGCGCTCCTCGACATACACGTTGCCGCCCCAGACCTGATCGAGCAACTGGCCGCGGGTGTAGGCGCGTTCCTGGTGGGTCATGAAGAACTGCAGCAGGCGGTATTCGGTCGGGCCCATCTCGGCAGGCTTGCCATCGATGGTCACGCGGTGGCTGATCGGATCGAGCAGCAGGCCGCCGACTTCGATCGGTGCTTCGCCGTCGCTGGGGCCTGCGCGGCGCAGTACGGCCTTCAGGCGAGCCACCAGCTCGCGCGGCGAGAACGGCTTGGTGATGTAGTCATCGGCACCGACTTCAAGGCCCTGGATCTTGTTGTCTTCCTCACCCTTGGCGGTGAGCATGATGATCGGGATATCGCCGGTCAGCTCGTCGCGCTTCAGGCGCCGGGCCAGCTCGATGCCGGAGGTGCCGGGCAGCATCCAGTCGAGCAGGATCAGGTCCGGCTTGCGGTCGACGATGATGGCATGGGCCTGCTGGGAATTCTCGGCTTCCAGGCAGTCATAGCCGGCCATTTCCAATGCAACGGCGATCATCTCGCGGATCGGCGCTTCGTCGTCGACGATCAGAATGTTTCTGCCAACCATGTTCAAACCTCTTCCCATTCAGGTGTCGTGGCCCGCATTAGATAACGGAATTATTGCAGTCGTGTGACAGGTATGGGGCCGTTGCAGCAACATTCGGTTACTGAGCTAGGCTTAAATTCCCTCTCTCGAGAAACACGGTGGATCCAATGACACGACATACGCTGAACTGGATGGCGCTCTTCTCCGCAGTGGCACTGGCCTTGCCGGGGATCGCTTCGGCCGATCATGCCATGATGAAAGACGGCATGATGGTCGACCATGCCGGCATGACGTTGTACACCTTTGACAAGGATGCAGGCGGTAAGTCTATGTGCAACGGTGAATGCGCCAAGAACTGGCCGCCGCTGATGGCCAAGGCGGGCGAGAAGGCGGAGGGCAAGTGGACACAGATCAAGCGTGACGATGGTTCCATGCAATGGGCCTACGACGGCAAGCCGCTGTATACCTTCGTCAAGGACAAAAAGGCCGGTGACATGACCGGTGACGGTATGAAGGATGTCTGGCACGTCGCCAAGCCGTAGTGATTTCATCGCGGGGCAAGCCCGCTCCAACCGTAGGAGCGGGCTTGCCCCGCGATAGGCTTTACAGGCTGTAATCCAGCACGATGCTGATAAAGATCAGCAACCCCGCCCAGTGGTTGTGCAGGAAGGCCTTGAAGCACGACTCGCGGTCCAGCTTGCGGGTCGACCAGAACTCCCAGGCAAAGCACACCAGGGCAGCGAACAACCCCAGGTGGAACCAGCCCCCCAGTTCGAAGCGGTTGCCGGCCAACAGCAGGCAGCCCAGCGACAGCACCTGCAGGGTCAGGATGATGATCCGGTCGGCCTCGCCAAACAGGATGGCCGTGGACTTGACCCCGATCTTCAGGTCATCGTCGCGGTCGACCATGGCGTAGTAGGTGTCATAACCCACCGTCCACATCAGGTTGGCGATGTACAGCAGCCAGGCAATCGCCGGCAGCTCGCCGGTGGCGGCGGTGAAGGCCATGGGAATACCCCAGGAATAGGCCGCCCCCAGCACCACCTGCGGGTAGTAGGTGTAGCGCTTCATGAACGGATAACAGGCCGCCAGCGCCACTGCGCCGAACGATAGCCACACGGTCGAGGCGTTGGTGCACAGCACCAGCAGGAAACTCACGCCGACCAGCAGGGCAAACAGCACCAGGGCTTCGCGGGCCTTGATCCGGCCGGCCGCCAGCGGACGGTCGGCGGTGCGTTTGACGTGGCCGTCGACCTTGCGGTCGGCAAAATCATTGATGGCGCAGCCGGCCGCACGCATCAGCACCACGCCGAGGGTGAAAATCACCACGTTGGCCAGGGTCGGCGCACCTTTGGCGGCGATCCACACCGCCGAAAGGGTCGGCCACAGCAGCAGGTAGATGCCGATCGGGCGGTCCATGCGGCTCAGCTGGATGAAGTCCCAGGCCCGTGGATGCAGGCGATTGAGCGACTTGAGCATCTGCAGGTACATCAGCGGTTCTCCCCGGCAAGGTCGGCGGCCTGCCACAACGACGGCAGGAAGACTTCGGCAACCAGCACGCTCAGCCCGGCCCGGTCGAAGCGTGAGCGGCGTCCCCACAGCGTGTCGCTGGCATCGGCAGGCGGCAGCCAGGCCCTGGGGTAATGGCAAACCTCGATGGCACGACGGGTAAAGGCCTGGTCGCAGAACAGCAACTCGCCCAGGGAGCGGCTGCCCAGCGCTTCCATGTCCAGCCCGCCGCTTTCCAGGGCGCTGCGCGCGGCCACGCTGCGGGCGAAGACCCAGGCCTGGCCGTGACCGCGCAGGTACACCTCGCGGACCCAGCCTTCGCTGCCGGGCGGCAGGTCCAGGGCCTGGCATTCGTCGTCGCGCAGCGGCTGCCAGCCTTCGTAAAGGGGTGTCACGGAAAAGTGATCGGCGGATAATCGAGTCAGGCGTCGGGTCAGGGAACCTTCATCGAACAACCAGTCCAGCAGGGCAGGTGTCGAGCTGTCCGCTACCTGCGAGTACTGCAACCATTCTGCAGCGGGCGCTTGCGATGTTTCGTACGGCACGATGGTATGGATTAACAGGCCAAAGAGACCGCGAGCTTAGCATGAATGGCCAATCCGGCTTGCATGCTGGCACCTGGCTCCAGTACAAAGCCCCCTCGTTGATGGTCGCCACTGTAACGTTCCCGAGAGCGGCCACTCCAAAGCCTGTGTTCGTTGAGGAAGTGTGTGATGAAGAAGTGGCAGTGTATTGTCTGCGGCCTGATCTATGACGAGGCCGAGGGCTGGCCGGACGACGGCATCGCCCCGGGCACCCGCTGGGAAGACGTGCCGGAAGACTGGCTGTGCCCCGACTGCGGCGTCGGCAAATCGGATTTCGAAATGATCGCCATCGGCTGATCGCTATTTAATCAATGTTCAAGGAAAGCACGGCATGACGGCTCCAGTGGTAATTGTCGGTACAGGGTTGGCGGGCTACAACCTGGCCCGCGAGTTTCGCAAGCTCGATGGCGACACTCCGCTGCTGCTGATTACCGCTGACGACGGCCGCTCCTATTCCAAGCCGATGCTGTCCACCGGCTTTGCCAAGAACAAGGACGCCGACGGCCTGAGCATGGCCGAACCGGGGGCCATGGCCGAACAGCTCAAGGCCGAAGTGCGTACCCACACCCGCATCAGCGGCATCGACCCGGGCCACAAGCGCCTGTGGATCGGTGAGGAGCAGGTGGCCTATCGCGACCTGATCCTGGCCTGGGGCGCGCAGACCGTGCAGGTGCCAGTGGAGGGCGATGCTGGCGAGGCGATCTTCCCGATCAACGACCTGGAGGACTATGCCCGTTTCCGTGCCGCCGCTGCCGGCAAGCAGCGGGTGCTGATCCTCGGCGCTGGCCTGATCGGCTGTGAGTTCGCCAATGACATGAGCCTGGGCGGGTTCCAGGTCGAACTGGTGGCGCCGTGCGAGCAGGTCATGCCAACGCTGCTGCATCCGGCTGCCGCTGC
This sequence comes from Pseudomonas sp. BJa5, assembly GCF_030272875.2. Taxonomy (NCBI): domain Bacteria; kingdom Pseudomonadati; phylum Pseudomonadota; class Gammaproteobacteria; order Pseudomonadales; family Pseudomonadaceae; genus Pseudomonas; species Pseudomonas sp. BJa5. Next base: position 175,111 of record NZ_JALRNG020000004.1, on the reverse strand, counting down.
GGCCGTCCAGGCGGGCCTGGAGGGGCTGGGCGTACGTTTCCACCTCGGGCCGGTGCTGACGCGCCTGCAGCGCATTGCCGGGGGGCTGGAAGCGCACTTGTCCGATGGTGCGGTGATTGCCTGCGACCTGGTGGTTTCCGCCGTCGGCCTGCGACCGCGTATCGACCTGGCGGCGGCTGCCGGCTTGCAGGTCAATCGCGGTGTGGTGGTCGACCGCCAGTTGCGCACCTCCCACGCCAATATCTACGCCCTGGGCGACTGCGCCGAAGTCGACGGGCTCAACCTGCTGTACGTCATGCCATTGATGAGTTGCGCACGTGCCCTGGCCCAGACCCTGGCCGGCAACCCGACAGCGGTTGCCTATGGCCCCATGCCGGTGACGGTCAAGACGCCGGCCTGCCCGCTGGTGGTTTCGCCGCCGCCCCATGGCCGTGAAGGCAACTGGCAGGTCGAAGGCCAGGGCCTTGACCTCAAGGTGCTCTGCCATGACACCGAGGGTAATCTGCTGGGCTATGCGCTCACCGGCACGGCGGTGATGGAGAAGCTGGCTCTAAATCGGCAACTTCCGGCGCTCATGGCGTAAATAGCTGGCGTTCTGTCGGGTTTGCCCTGTTATTGCCCCAACAATGGCCGCCCGGACACTGGCGCGGCCCCTGTCGGCATGCCATTCTCACTCCCGTCTGCCGCAGTTTAGAGCCTGCGGTGCCTTGGGCGCTGCTCTTGAAGGGCAGCACGGCATAACAACAAAAAATCCGTCAAAGGGGCTTCACTATGCGTAAACCAGAACTCGCCGCCGCCATCGCTGAAAAGGCTGACCTCACCAAAGAGCAAGCCAACCGCGTACTCAACGCCGTGCTCGAAGAAATCACTGGCGCCCTGCATCGCAAGGACAGCGTTACGCTGGTCGGCTTCGGTACTTTCCTGCAGCGTCATCGCGGTGCCCGCACCGGCAAGAACCCGCAAACCGGCGAGCCGGTCAAGATCAAGGCCAGCAACACCGTAGCGTTCAAACCAGGCAAATCCCTGAAGGACAGCGTCAATCCTTGATGCGCTGCCCTGTACGATTACATTGAAAAACGGGCACCCGATCAGGTGCCCGTTTTTTATTTCGGTATATGACTTCTGACCCGGCAGCTATGGTGTTTTCGTAGCGAGACTATAAACTGCTTCGCCAGTCACTTTTTAGCCGAGGCGTGCACATGAAGTTTCGCTTTCTCCTTTGGGCCATGGGCCTGCTGATGGCCAAGGCCAGCCGCAAGAACCCGGCTTTCCAGCAGCAACTGGCCGACAAGGACCTGGTGTTCCAGCTGCAGACCCTCGATGGCAAGGTCGCCCGTCACTTCATCGTCAAGGACAAGCGCATCAGCAGCCAGTCCGGCACCCATGCCGCGCCGGCCTTCGCCATTGCCTTCAAGGATCCGGCCTTTGGATTTGCCACCTTGCAGGCCAAGAACAAGCAACTGGCATTCATGCAGGGCATCCAGGACAAGAGCATCCAGATCAAGGGCAACCCGGCGCTGGTGATCTGGTTCCAGGGCCTGATGAAGTACCTGGTGCCGAAGAAGAAGGCCTGACCCGCAGGGCCAGGCCACGGGCTCAGTGCTGGTTGAACTGCGAAGCCAGCTCGCGCAGCAGCACTTCGGCCTCCAATACCTTGTTCACCACATCTTCGGCCTTTTCACGGCTGATGCAGAGGCGCTCGAGCAACTCGTCGGGGATCGGCTCGTCCGGCCCCGAACCGATGCCGCGGGCGCGCAGCAGGCGCACGGCCAGGCACACCAGGTTCGGGAAGGCCGCATAGTCGCCGTCGTACTGCGGATCGTGCTGGAAGCGCAGGGCGGTGGCCAGCTCATCCGGCATGTCCCAGAAGCGCATCAGCCAGGCACCGATCTGCTCGCGGCTGATGCCCAGCAGGTGTTGCTCGACATAGCTGTGGCACAAGTGTGGGTTGACCTCCAGGTGCCGGCAGATCAGCGAGAAGTGCGGCGGGAAGACATGCGCCAGCAACAGGTAGCCAAAGTTGTGCAGCAAGCCGGCGAGGTAGGTCAGGCCGGCCTCCGGACGCTCGGCGCGGGGCATGGCGCGGGTCAGGCCTTCAATGACCGCGGCGGTGTAGATCGACTGCTGCCAGTAGGGCGTAGTGTGCTGTGGATGGTCCTTGGGCAGGCTCAGGGTCTTGCCCAGGGCCAAGCCCAGCGCCAGGTTGATCACCAGGTCAAAGCCCAGCACGCGTACGATGGCATCTTCCACCGAGCGGATCTTGCCGGGTGAGGCGTAGTAGGGCGATGCCGCCCAGCTGACCACCTGGGCGGCCAGGGCCGGGTCGGTTTCGACCACGCCGGTGATGTCGTCGATGGTGGCGTTGGGGTCGACCCGCAGCTTGATGATCTTTTGCGCGGTTTCTGCCAGCGGTGGAATCTCGATGGTGCTTTCCAGGCGCTGCTGGATGCGTCGGGCCGTGAAGGCCTGGACCGCCTGGGTGATTTCATCGCGGTCGTCGGCAGGGCGGTCGAGGTTCGGCCGGATGCTGCTCAGGCGTTCGCCGAAGTTGCCGGCGCTGGCCTTGCTGAGCATCTTCTTGAAGTCGTCGCGGCCGATTTCCAGCAGCACACCGGCTTCACCGGAATGCACCAGCAGTCTTTCCGGCAGCAGCAGGCTCTCTTCGTAGAGGCACGGTGAACTGGTCAGCGCCGGAATGCCCGGGAGAATCTTCAGGCCATGCTTGTCGAGCATGTGCTTGAGGCGCTCCAGGGGCACGGCGGCCAGCTTGCGGCCGGTCAGCTCGGTCAGGCGATTGAGGTCGAGCAACTGATTTTGTGGAAACAGCACCATCAGGGCGCCGACCGCGTCGTCGAGCAACACGGCCTGGACCTTGCGTTCGGGCAGCAAGTGCGGCTGATCCAGTACTTCGCGCCAGCCGATGCCGAGTTTTTCCAGCAGCAGCCGGATAACCGACGGGGCGTGGGGGATTGCGGTATCCAGGGCAACTTCAGTCATGGTCTGAATCCAGAAATTCAATCGCAACAGTATAACCAGCTTGCACCTGAAGCTGGATCCATTCTGGGACGGGCGTCACACCTGTCCATATTGCTGGCCGTGGCGCAACCAGCGATCGAGCAACGGGCTGACGTGGTCCGGCCAGCGCGCCAGCAACGCCTGGGCGGCATCGCGCACGGCGGGCAGCAGGTCGGCGTCGCGCATCAGGTCGGCGACCTTGAACTGCAACAGGCCGGTCTGGCGGGTGCCGAGCATTTCACCGGGGCCGCGCAGTTCCAGATCCTTCTCGGCAATGATGAAACCATCATTGGTTTCGCGCATGATGCCCAGGCGCTCACGGCCGATCTGCGACAGTGGTGGATGGTACAGCAGCACACAATGGCTGACCGCGCTACCGCGGCCCACCCGGCCGCGTAGCTGGTGCAGCTGGGCCAGGCCCAGGCGCTCGGGGTTCTCGATGATCATCAAGCTGGCGTTGGGCACGTCGACACCGACCTCGATCACTGTGGTTGCCACCAGCAGCTGCAGGTGACCCTGCTTGAACTCGGCCATTACCGCGGCTTTTTCGGCAGGTTTCATGCGCCCGTGGATCAAGCCGACGCGCAATTCGCCCAGTGCGCTACCCAGCTCTTCGAAGGTGGTTTCGGCAGCCTGGCAGGTCAGTTCTTCGGATTCTTCGATCAGGGTGCAGACCCAGTAGGCCTGACGGCCTTCGGCGCAGGCGGCGCGCACCCGTTCGACCACTTCGAAGCGCCGGCTGTCGGCCACCAGCACGGTGTTGACCGGTGTGCGTCCGGGCGGCAGCTCGTCGAGGATCGAGGTGTCCAGGTCGGCATAAGCGCTCATCGCCAGGGTGCGCGGGATGGGCGTGGCGGTCATGATCAGCTGATGCGGGCAGAGTTGTCCGCCCACGCCCTTCTGGCGCAGCGCCAGGCGCTGCTGCACGCCGAAGCGGTGCTGCTCGTCGATGATCGCCAGGGCCAGGTTGCTGAACTTGACCTCGTCCTGGAACAAGGCATGGGTGCCGACCACCATGGGCGCGCCGCCGGCGATCTGCTCCAGGGCGCTGGCGCGGGCTTTGCCCTTGAGCTTGCCGGCCAGCCAGGCGACTTCGATGCCCAGCGGCTCCAGCCAGCGCTTGAAGGTGGCGTAGTGCTGCTCGGCGAGAATCTCGGTGGGCGCCATCAGCGCGACCTGGTAGCCGGCCTCCAGGGCCTGCAGGGCGGCCAGGGCGGCGACCACGGTCTTGCCGGCGCCGACGTCACCCTGGACCAGGCGCAGCATCGGTTCGGGCTGGCTGAGGTCGTAGGCGATCTCGTTGCCGACCCGCTGCTGGGCACCGGTGGGGCTGAAGCCCAGGTTGGCCAGGTACTGCTGCGGCAGGCGGCTGGCCTTGGGCAGCACCGGCGCACGCTGGGCGCGCAGGCTTTCGCGCAGGCGCTGCTGGGACAGCTGGTGGGTCAACAGTTCCTCGAAGGCCAGGCGGTGCTGGGCCCAGTGCTGGCCTTCGGCGAGTTCGTCCACGTCGGCATCGGCCGGCGGGTGGTGCAGGTAACGGATGGCGTCATCCAGCGGCGCCAGTCGGTAGTCCCGGGCCAGTTCCTCGGGCAACCAGTCGGGCAGGCTGCGCGGGCCGAGCATGGCCAGGCTCTGCTGGCACAACTGGCGCAGGCGCTGCTGGGTCAGGCCTTCGGTGGTCGGATAGATCGGCGTCAGGGTCTGTTCCACCGGGGCCGGCTCGTCACCGGTCAGCGCGCGGTACTCGGGATGGTAGATTTCCAGGCCCGAGGCGCCGGGGCGCGCTTCGCCGTAGCAGCGCAGGTGGGTGCCACGCTTGAGGCCTTCCTTCTGCGCGTTGCTGAAATGGTAGAAGCGCAGGCTCAGCACGCCCGTGCCGTCGCCCAGGCGCACCAGCAGGCTGCGGCGCTTGCCCATGACTACATCAGTGCCGCTGACCACGCCTTCGATCACCGCGTCCTGGCCGGGGCGCAGGGCGCCGATCGGGACCACACGGGTGCGGTCCTGATAACGCAAGGGCAGGTGGAACAGCACGTCCTGGAGGTTCTCCAGGCCGACCTTGGCGAGCTTCTCGGCCATAGCCTCGCCCACGCCCTTCAACGCCGTCACCGAGACCTGGGACAACTCCGGCATGACGGTGTCCTACTGGCTCACGGGTGGCTTGGCGACCGAGCACAGGCGGATCGAGTCGGCGAGGATCTCGATGGCCTTGGGCCGCGGGAAGCTGGCGCGCCAGGCGATCGCCACGGTACGGAACGGTGCCGGTGGGCTCAGCGGGCGGACTTCGATGACGCCGGGGGCATAGTGATGGCTATGCACCGCCGACAGCGGCAGGATCGATACGCCAAGGCCGGAGGCGACCATGTGACGGATGGTTTCCAGCGAGCTGGATTCCACTGTGGTGTGCTTGGCGCCGTCGCTGCCCTTGGTCAGGGTCGGGCAGGCTTCGAGGACCTGGTCTCGGAAGCAATGGCCTTCGCCGAGCAGCAGCAGGCTCTTGTCGTTGAGCAAGCTGGCGTCGATGGTGTCCTTCTGCGTCCAGGGGTGCTCGCTGGGCATCAGCACATAGAAAGGCTCGTCGTACAGCGGCAAGGTCAGGACATCGGCCTCGTTGAATGGCAGGGCGATGATCACTGCATCCAGCTCGCCGTTGCGCAACTTGTCGCGCAGGACGTGGGTGAAGTTTTCTTCAATGTACAACGGCATCTGCGGGGCGACCCGGTGCAGTTGCGGAATCAGGTGCGGGAACAGGTACGGGCCGACCGTGTAGATGGCACCGACTTTCAGCGGAGCGGTCAGCTGGTTCTTGCCGGCCTGGGCCAGCTCGCGGATGCCCTGGGCCTGTTCGAGGACCTTCTGGGCCTGGGCGACGATGCCTTCACCGACCGGGGTCAGGCGTACCGCGCTTTTGCTGCGCTCGAAAATCAGCACACCCAGCTCGTCCTCGAGCTTTTTCACGCCCACCGACAAGGTCGGCTGGCTGACATGGCAGCGTTCGGCGGCGTGGCCGAAGTGCTGTTCCTGGGCGAGAGTGACGATGTAGCGCAATTCTGTGAGGGTCATAACGTGCGTCCATGAAGTTGCGCCCCCAGCATAGCGGCTGCAATCGATAGACGCACGTTATCAGAGTTGCTCAGTTGTGACAGAAACAATGGATCAACGCTTGTCCAGGGAATAGACGAAAGGCGCGATGACCTCGATGCTGCCGTTGTTGAGCAATTCCTTGGGCGGTGGTGGAACCGGTTGGGCCCGACGGATCATCTCCAGGGTCGCTCGATCCAGTGCCGCGCTGCCAGAGCCTCCGGCCAGGGAGAAGGACAAAATCTTGCCCTCGGCGTCGACCACGAAACGCAGCCGGTTGATGCCTTCCATGCGCATGCGTCGGGCGTTTTCCGGGTAGCGCTTGTACTTGGCCAAGTGGCGCAGCAGGTCGCTCTGCCAGGTCGGCAGGGCATTGCTGTTGCTGGCGATGCTCGGTGCCGGTGCCGCCGACTTCTGCGCAGGGGCAGTGTTTGGCGGGGTATCGACCACTTCCTCATCGGCAGGCTTTTGCTGCGGCGGCTCAGGCTTTTTCTCCGGCTTGGGCGGCTGCGGCTTGGCCTTGGGCTTGGCCGGCTTGGCGATGGCGATCTTCGGCTTCGGTGCCTCGGCCAGTTTCGGCAGCGGCGGCTCTTCGACCGGTGCTGGCGGCTGTGGCGGAGTCACCACCTTCGGTGGCGGTGGAGGGGCCGGTTCAGGCATCGGTGCCATCTGCACCATCATCGCCGCTGGCGGCAATTCGATAGCCTGGGGAACCGACCAATTGAGCGTCAGCAACACGGCAACGGCATGGATACCCAGCACAATCGCCAGACTACTGCTGTAACGCGCCAGCTTATGCCGCGTCTTGATCATTTCTTGGCTGCCGTCTCAAGCCCGACCAGACCGACTTTCAGGTAACCGGCCGCCCGCAGTGTGTTCATGACCTCCATCAGATCGCCGTAATCCACACCCTTGTCGGCCTGGAAGAAGATCGTGGTGTCCTTGTCGCCCTTGGTCTTGGCGTCGAGTACCGCACCGAGCTGGTCGCGCTGCACCTGCTCTTCACCGACGTAGAGGTTCTGGTCGGCCTTGACGCTGAGGAACACGGGTTTCTCCGGCCTTGGCGCCGGCTTGGCGGTCGAGGCCGGCAGGTCGACCTTGATGTCGACGGTTGCCAGGGGCGCTGCCACCATGAAGATGATCAGCAGGACCAACATCACGTCGATAAACGGCGTGACGTTGATTTCGTGGTTCTCGGCGAGATCGTCGCCACCCTCGTTAAGATGCAGGCCCATGGCTTACCCCACTTTCACCATGTGAGGGGTAGCGGCGCGCTCTGGCTGGTGGTCCAGGTCGCGGCTGACCAGCAGCAGGACTTCGGCCGACGCGTCGGCGACCTGGGCCTTGTAGCCGGCGATGGAGCGGGCGAAGACGTTGTAGATGACCACGGCCGGGATCGCTGCAACCAGGCCCAGGGCGGTGGCCAGCAGGGCTTCGGCGATACCTGGGGCAACCACGGCGAGGTTGGTGGTCTGGGTTTTGGCGATACCGATGAAGCTGTTCATGATGCCCCAAACAGTACCGAACAGACCGACGAACGGTGCGGTGGAACCGATGGTGGCCAGCACGCCGGTGCCGCTGCTCATGTTACGGCCGCTGGCGGCGACCAGGCGCTCCAGACGGAAGCTCACGCGTTCCTTGATGCCTTCTTTCTCGCGGGCGTTGGCCGACAGGCGCATTTCATCCATGGCATCGTGGACCAGCAGGTGGGCCAGGGTGCCTTCCTGGTTGGCGCCTTCGCTGGCTTCCTTGAGGGTGGCGGATTTCTTCAGCAGGGCGATTTCACCGCGCAGGCGGCGCTTGGCGCCCATCAGCTCGAAGCCCTTGGCGATCCAGATGGTCCAGGTGATGATCGAGGCGATGGCCAGGCCGATCATGACCGCTTTGACCACTACGTCGGCGTTCTTGTACATGCCCCATGGGGACAGGTCGTGAGCCATGCCCAGGCTGGTGTCTTCAACCAGTGCTTCGACTTCTTCGGCGGCGCCTACGGCCTGGCCGTCGACCGGAGCCGCAGCAGGGGCGGCGGCTGGATCGACGGGGGCAGCGGCAGCAGGCGCTACGGCGGCGGCTGGCGTTGCGGGCTGCGCGGTCGGCTCATCAGCCAGGGCTGCCGGGGCCACTGCCAGGCTGAACATCAGCGCGGCAATGGCGCGCCAGGCGCGCGGCGTGGTTGGCGAAGCGGAAGGTTGAATACGTGTCATGCTGGCCGGACCTGATGAAGAAGAAAGAAGTGGATGTCCTTCTAGGCCTCGAGACGGGCCGAGAACAAAATTTGGGCGGCCATTATTGCAAGTAATTCTTGTTAGCAGAAGTAATAAAGTTTCTTTTTTTTCACGATAGCTAGCCGCCTATCGATTTTTTTGGATAGGCTGGCCCTTTGATTTGCGGAGTATCGGGATGTCTGCGCCTTCTGTTCTGATTGTCGGATGTGGCGATGTCGGTGGCCGCCTGGCCGAGCAAATGCTGGCCTGCAACTGGCAGGTGAGTGGTCTGCGACGCAATATTGGTCAGTTGCCGGCAGGGGTTGCCGGGATTGCCGCCGACCTGTTCGATGCGCGCTGCCCGGACGGCTGGCCGAGTGAAGCACCGGATTACCTGGTGTACAGCGTGGCTGCCAGCCAGCATGACGAGGCGGGCTATCAGGCCGCCTATGTCGAGGGCCTCAAGCATGTGCTCGGCTGGTTGGCCGAGCGTGGCCAGAAACCCAGGCGCTTGCTGTTCGTCTCCAGCAGCAGCGTCTACGCCCAGCAGCAGGGCGAGTGGATCGACGAGAACTCGGTTACCGAGCCGCACGGCTATTCCGGCACGGTCATGCTCGAGGCCGAGCGACTGGCCCTGGCCAGCGGCATTCCTGCCAGTATCGTGCGCCTGACCGGTATCTACGGGCCGGGCCGGGAATGGTTGCTCAGCCAGGTGCGCCAGGGCTATCGGGTGACGCAAGAGCCGCCACTGTACGGCAATCGCATTCATGCCGAGGACGCCGCCGGCTTGCTGGCCTTTTTGCTCAAGGCTGACGCCCAGGGGCGTGCGCTGGAGGATTGCTACATCGGTGTGGATGACGCGCCTGCGCCGTTGGCCGAGGTGGTGGCCTGGCTGCGTGAGTACATGGGCGTTACCCAATGGTCGGATCAGGAGCGGGTGCGTCGTACCGGCAGCAAGCGTTGCAGTAACGCCCGTGCCCGGGCACTGGGCTGGGCGCCACAGTACCCGAGCTACAAGGAAGGCTATGCGGCGATCCTTGCCGGTAACGACAGCGTCTGAGTCTTACTGACGCTCAAGCAGCCAGCGTCGGGTGCCGGGATGCAGGTCGGGCATCTCGTCGCCCTTGGCCTGGTTGACGGCCTGGAAGATTTCCAGCTGTTTACCGTCGCGCTTGAAGATCCATGGGTTGCCTTGCTTGTTGCGCTCAAGCCAGAGGCTGTCGAACTCGCCGCTCATGGCGGCGCAATCGCCAGCCAGACACAGCGCGTAGCGGTCCAGGCCGGGCATGCCGTCGAGCTGGCCATTGGCGCGAAAGTGCACCACGGCGCCGCTGCCCGGGCCTTCGATGACCTTCCAGTCTCCGCCCAGGTAGGCGCTGTAGAGCGCGGTTTCGAAGGTGGTACCGACAGGTGCATCCGCCGGTGCGGGCTTATCGGCGCGCTCGAAGGTGCTTGGCTGCGGGTTGGCGTCGCTGGCGGCCTGGATCAGCTCGTCGCCATCGAGGCTGAGTTTTTCCACGTAGTTACCGTAGAAATCCACTTCCCACTCATCGTCCTTCACGGCCTTGAGGGCGCCGTCTCCGGCTTCGAAGCCGTTGCTGAAGGTGGCCTGGGAGGCAGCGATGTTGACCTTCCATTCGAGGTTCGGGCCGTTGCTGAGCAGGGCTTGACGCAGGTTGTTGCCTTTGACGGCAGCGTCGATGGCATTCTGGTTGATCCAGGTGCCGTTGAGGTCTTCCGGGCTGTGACTGGCGCAGCCGCTCAGCAGGGCGGCGAGCAGCGACAGGGCTAGCGCGTGGCGCATGACGGGGGTCCTTGCAGGGCGGGGAGGGCAGGCCGTCCGGCCTGCCCCCTGGGTATTACTCGAGGACCAGGATAGCGTCCATTTCGACTTGCGAGCCGCGTGGCAGAGCGGCAACGCCGATAGCGGCGCGGGCTGGGTACGGCTGTTCGAAGTACTTGCCCATGATCTCGTTGACCTTGGCGAAGTGGCTCAGGTCGGTCAGGAAGATGTTCAGCTTGACGATGTCCTTGAACGAACCACCAGCAGCCTCGGCAACCGCCTTGAGGTTTTCGAAGACCTGGACGGTCTGGGCTTCGAAGCCTTCGACCAGTTCCATGGTTTTCGGGTCCAGGGGGATCTGCCCGGACATGTACACCGTGTTGCCGGCCTTGATCGCCTGGGAGTAGGTGCCGATGGCGGCTGGGGCCTTGTCACTGGTGATGACGGTCTTGGTCATGATGACTCCTTGCTGTTATTGGGCTACGTGCGCATGCGGGTGATGCGGATCACCCCGGTCAGGGCGCGCAGTTTCTTGATCACGCGGGCCAGGTGTACGCGGTCGTGCACGCTGACCACCAGTTGGACCACGCTGATGCGACCATCGCGCTCGTCCATGCTGATTTTCTCGATGTTGCCGTCGGCGGCGTTGACGCTGCTGGCCAGCAGGGCGATCAGGCCGCGTTGGTGCTCCAGCTCGACGCGCAGTTCGACGTTGAATTCGCCGGTGACATCCTTGGCCCAGGACAGCTGCACGCATTTTTCCGGGTTGTGGCGGATTTCACTGATGTTGCGGCAGTTCTCCAGGTGCACGACCATGCCCTTGCCGGCCGACAGGTGGCCGACGATCGGGTCGCCCGGGATCGGCGTGCAGCACTTGGCGTAGCTCAGCACCAGGCCTTCGGTGCCGCGGATCGCCAGCGGACCTTCCGGAGTCGGCAGTTGCTCGCCTTCGGTGGACAGCAGGCGGCGGGCGACCACATAGGCCATGCGGTTGCCCAGGCCGATGTCTTCGAGCATGTCTTCGAGCAGTTCCAGGCGGTACTCGCTGAGCATGGCCTGGATACGCTCCTGGGGAATCTTGTCCAGGGCGCTGTCGAAGCCGTTGAGCACCTTGTTCAGCAGGCGTTCGCCCAGGCTGATGGACTCGGAGCGGCGTTGCAGCTTGAGGGCGTGGCGAATGTGCGTGCGGGCCTTGCCGGTGACCACGAAGTTGAGCCAGGCCGGGTTCGGCCGGGCGCCCGGGGCGCTGACGATCTCGACGGTGGAGCCGCTCTGCAGCGGTTCGGACAGCGGCGCCAGGCGGCGGTTGATCCGGCAGGCGATGCAGCTGTTGCCGACGTCGGTGTGTACCGCGTAGGCGAAGTCGACCGCCGTGGAGCCTTTGGGCAGCTCCATGATCCGGCCCTTGGGCGTGAACACGTAGACCTCGTCCGGGAACAGGTCGATCTTCACGCTCTCGATGAATTCCAGGGAGTTGCCCGCGCGTTGCTGCATTTCCAGCACGCCCTTGACCCACTGGCGGGCACGGGCATGGGTGCCCTTGGGCTGCTCGTCGTCGCTGGACTTGTACAGCCAGTGCGCGGCAATGCCGTTGTTGGCCATCTCTTCCATTTCGCGAGTGCGGATCTGGATCTCGATGGGCACCCCGTGCATGCCGAACAGGGTGGTGTGCAGCGACTGGTAGCCGTTGGCCTTGGGGATCGCGATGTAGTCCTTGAAGCGTCCGGGCAGCGGCTTGTACAGGTTGTGCACGGCGCCGAGCACGCGGTAGCAGGTGTCTACCTTGTCGACGATGATGCGAAACGCATAGACATCCATGATCTCGTTGAAGGCCCGGCGCTTGCCGCGCATCTTCTTGTAGATGCCATAGAGGTGCTTTTGCCGGCCGCTGACTTCGCCTTCGATGCCGTCGACGGCCAGGCAGTTGGCCAGCGAGGTTTCGATCTTGGCGACGATCTCCTTGCGATTGCCGCGGGCGCTCTTCACCGCGCGGTGGATCAGGGACGAGCGCATCGGGTGCATGGCCTTGAAGCCGAGGTCCTCGAATTCCACGCGCACGCTGTGCATCCCCAGGCGGTTGGCGATGGGGGCGTAGATTTCCAGGGTTTCCTTGGCGATGCGCCGGCGTTTTTCGCCGGACAGCACTTCAAGGGTGCGCATGTTGTGCAGGCGGTCGGCCAGCTTGACCAGGATCACGCGGATGTCCCGGGCCATGGCCATGGCCATTTTCTGGAAGTTTTCCGCCTGGGCTTCGGCCTTGGTCTCGAAGTTCATCTGGGTCAGCTTGCTGACCCCGTCGACCAGTTCGGCCACGGTCTCGCCAAACTGCGAGCTGAGGGCTTCCTTGGCGATGCCGGTGTCTTCGATCACGTCATGGAGCATGGCGGCCATCAGGCTCTGATGGTCCATGTGCATGTCGGCAAGGATGCTGGCCACCGCCAGCGGATGCGTGACGTAGGCTTCGCCGCTACGACGGCGCTGGCCGTCGTGGGCTTGTTCGGCGTAGAAGTACGCCCGGCGCACCAGGTTGACCTGGTCGGCGCCGAGGTAGGTCGACAGGCGATCGGCGAGGGCGTCTATGCTCGGCAAGGTACGACCTCCTGCCGAGGGGCTGGGTCCTGCGCCGTACTACGTCGACCAGGCATAGGCTTAGACGGCCTCGTTGTTCTCGTCCTCGAACGCAGCGAAGACTGGATCTTCGGTGACGATTTCTTCGGCGGCGATGAACTCGGGGGTGACGATGCCTTCAGCGATTTCACGCAGGGCTACGACGGTAGGTTTGTCGTTTTCCCACGCCACTTTCGGCTCTTTGCCGCCGGTGGCCAGCTGACGGGCACGTTTGGTAGAGAGCATGACCAGCTCAAAACGGTTATCCACGTGTTCTAGGCAGTCTTCAACGGTTACGCGGGCCATGGTCTTCCTCAAGTAGCAAATGCGGTGTTCAGCCCGAATGGGCGAGCGGACTCGATAGTTTAAAAAATCACCAGCCTTTAGGGAAGCGCTGTTTTCACATCGAGCCCTTGGATAGCCTGACGATAACCACTTCCGGGGCTCTGGCACAACTGTTTGTCGTGGTTTCGGATTTGGACGCATCGCGGGGCAAGCCCGCTCCTACAGGTTCTCGGTGGGAGCGGGCTTGCCGCGCGATCAGGGTTTTCAGGCCTATTGCCGGCCCAGGGCATCGCGCAGGCGCGGGGTCAATTCATCGAACAGGGTCTGCACCGAACGCAGTGCGCGGCAGTCCGGGCGGGTCAGCAGCCACACCTCGGTATCGCAGCCGGGCAGGGCATTGCTCAGCGACTCGACGCCGGGCAGGGTGTGCGCCATGTAGTCGGGCAGCGCGGCTACGCCAAGGCCGGCGGCCACCAGCTGGGCGATGGCCGAGATGCTGCTGCAGCGGTAGCGCGGCACCACGCCGGGCATGTGTTCGCTGCGCCAGACCACGGTGGAGTGGTCCTGCATGGTGTCATCCGGGGCAATCCAGGGCAGGCTGGCCGGCGCCTCCTTGAGCTTGTCGCGAAACTCCTCGCGACCGCAGACCACATAGGATGCCGAGCCCAGGCAGCGGCCGACCAGGTGCTCCGGCGGCGAGTTGGTCAGGCGCAAGGCGAGGTCGGCATCACGGCGGCTGAGGTTGGCGAAGGTGTTGGAGGTGGCCAGCTCCAGCGACAGCGCCGGATAGGCCGGCATGAATTCGGCCAGCGCCGGCAGCAGCAGGCTGTGCAGCACGGCATCGGTACAGGTCAGGCGCACTGTGCCGCTGACCACTTGCTCACCGTGCTCCAGGGCCACCCGGGCGGCATCCAGGGCCTGTTCGGCGCGCTCGGCCTGTTCGGCCAGGGCCTGGGCGGTGCCGGTGGGGATGTAGCCTTTGCGGCTCTTCACGAACAACGCGGTACCGAGGGCGGCTTCCATGCGCCGGATCGAACGGAACACCGTCGAAACGTCTACCCGCAGCAGCTCCGCGGCCTTGGCCAGCGAGCGTCCACGCACCAGGGCGAGGACCAGCGAAAGGTCGGCGTGACTGATCTGATATTGCATGGGTGCACTCTTTGCTTGCCTAAATGCCAATGTCTGTTGCGCTGGGGCCATTCTATAGTGAAGCGGCAGCGGTGAATCAACTCACAACGCTGTCAGAATCTGGAACGTTCGTCCTTGAAGACGGCGTTCGGCAGTTCCCCACGATGGGACTCCTTAGAACAACAAATGAAACCATCGCCGCTCCCGATAGCGCCGCAGTACCTCTTCCACAGCCGTTCGAAAAAAACAAAGGATGCCTAGCCATGACGTCGGTCTCCCCGTGCGCCAAACCTCTCGACGAGGTAGGTGAATTTCTCAAGGCCCACCCTGAAGTGCAATTCGTCGATCTGCTGATTGCCGACATGAACGGCGTGGTACGCGGCAAGCGCATCGAGCGCGCAAGCCTGGTCAAGGTCTACGAAAAAGGCATCAACCTGCCGGCTTCGCTGTTCGCCCTGGACATCAACGGCTCCACGGTCGAAAGCACCGGCCTGGGCCTGGATATCGGCGATGCCGACCGCATCTGCTACCCGATCCCCGGCACCCTGAGCTATGAACCCTGGCAGAAGCGCCCTACCGCGCAGCTGTTGATGACCATGCATGAACTGGACGGCCAGCCGTTCTTCGCCGACCCGCGGGAAGTGCTGCGCGGTGTGGTGGAGAAGTTCGACGCGCTGGGCCTGGACATCTGCGCGGCGTTCGAGCTCGAGTTCTACCTGATCGACCAGGACAACCTCAATGGCCGTCCGCAGCCGCCGCGCTCGCCGATTTCCGGCAAGCGTCCGCAGTCGACCCAGGTGTACCTGATCGACGACCTCGACGAGTACGTCGACTGCCTGCAGGACATGCTGGAAGCGGCGAAAGAGCAGGGCATCCCGGCCGACGCCATCGTCAAGGAAAGCGCCCCGGCGCAGTTCGAAGTGAACATGCACCATGTCGTCGACCCGATGAAGGCCTGCGACTACGCGGTGCTGCTCAAGCGCCTGATCAAGAACATCGCCTACGACCATGAGATGGACTCCACCTTCATGGCCAAGCCCTACCCGGGCCAGGCGGGCAACGGCCTGCATGTGCACATCTCGTTGCTGGACAAGAAAACCGGCAAGAACATCTTCACCAGCGACGACCCCGAGCAAAGCCTGCCGCTGCGCCATGCCATCGGCGGTGTGCTGGAGACCATGCCGGCGTCGATGGCCTTCCTGTGCCCGAACATCAACTCGTACCGCCGCTTCGGCGCCCAGTTCTACGTGCCCAATGCGCCGAGCTGGGGCCTGGACAACCGTACCGTGGCGGTCCGCGTGCCTACCGGCAGCAGCGATGCGGTACGTATCGAGCACCGCGTGGCCGGTGCCGACGCCAACCCGTACCTGATGATGGCGGCCATCCTGGCCGGCATCCACCACGGCCTGACCAACCAGATCGAACCGGGCGCGCCCATCGAAGGCAACTCCTACGAGCAACTGGAGCAGAGCCTGCCGAACAACCTGCGCGATGCGTTGCGCGAACTCGATGACAGTGAAGTGCTGAACCAGTACATCAGCCCGGACTACATCGACGTCTTTGTCGCCTGCAAGGAAAGCGAAATGGCCGAGTTCGAGGTGTCGATTTCCGACCTCGAATACAACTGGTACCTGCATACCGTGTGATGCCCGGAGAAAACAACAATGACAATTGCGCCACGTGAACACTGGGAACAGCTGTTCCAGACCCTGAAGATCGAAGGCCGTGCCTTTGTCGACGGGCAGTATTGCACCAGTGTCTCTGGTGACACTTTCGAGTGTTCGAGCCCCGTCGATGGCCGTCAGCTGGCGCAGATCGCCAGCTGCGACAGCGCCGACGCCGAGCGCGCCGTGGCCGCCGCCCGGCGCAGCTTCGACAGTGGTGTCTGGGCCAACCAGGCACCGGCCGAGCGCAAGCGCGTGCTGATCGCCTTCGCCGACCTGCTGCTGGCCAATGCCGAGGAGCTGGCGCTGCTGGAAACCCTGGACA
This sequence comes from Pseudomonas sp. BJa5, assembly GCF_030272875.2. Taxonomy (NCBI): domain Bacteria; kingdom Pseudomonadati; phylum Pseudomonadota; class Gammaproteobacteria; order Pseudomonadales; family Pseudomonadaceae; genus Pseudomonas; species Pseudomonas sp. BJa5. The sequence continues at coordinate 159,019 of NZ_JALRNG020000004.1, read as the reverse complement.
TGGGCAAGCCGATTGCCGATTCCATGAGCATCGACATTCCCGCGGCGGCCAACGCCATCCGCTGGAACGCCGAAGCCATCGACAAGATTTACGATGAAGTTGCTGCGACCCCGTCCGATCAGCTGGGTTTGGTCACCCGCTCGCCGGTCGGCGTGGTCGCGGCCATTGTTCCGTGGAACTTTCCACTGATGATGGCCTGCTGGAAACTCGGCCCGGCCCTGGCCACCGGTAATTCGGTGATCCTCAAGCCGTCCGAGAAATCGCCACTGACCGCCATTCGCATCGCCCAACTGGCGCTCGATGCGGGCCTGCCTGCCGGCGTACTGAACGTGCTGCCCGGCTATGGCCACACCGTGGGCAAGGCCCTGGCCCTGCACATGGATGTCGACACCCTGGTGTTCACCGGCTCCACCCGTATCGCCAAGCAGCTGATGGTCTACGCCGGCGAGTCGAACATGAAGCGGGTCTGGCTGGAAGCGGGCGGCAAGAGCCCGAACATCGTCTTCGCCGACGCCCCCGACCTGCAGGCAGCCGCCGAAGCGGCCGCGGCCGCGATCGCCTTCAACCAGGGCGAGGTGTGCATCGCAGGTTCACGCCTGCTGATCGAACGCAGCGTCAAGGAGCGCTTCCTGCCCATGGTGGTCGAGGCCCTCAAGGCCTGGAAGCCAGGTCACGCCCTGGACCCGCAAACCCGCGTCGGTGCGCTGGTGGACACCACCCAGCTGGACACCGTGCTCGGCTACGTCGAAGCCGGCAAGGCCGATGGCGCTACCCTGCTGACCGGTGGCGAGCGTGTGCTGGAAGACACCTGCGGCGTGTATGTGCAGCCGGCGATCTTCGATGGCGTCACCAACGCCATGCGCATTGCCCGTGAAGAGATCTTCGGTCCGGTGCTGTCGGTGATCACCTTCGACACCGCCGAAGAAGCCGTGGCCATCGCCAACGATTCACCCTTTGGCCTGGCCGCAGCGGTCTGGACCAAGGACATTTCCCGCGCCCACAACACCGCCCGCGCCCTGCGTGCCGGCAGCGTCTGGGTCAACCAGTACGACGGTGGCGACATGACCGCGCCGTTCGGTGGCTTCAAGCAGTCGGGTAACGGCCGCGACAAGTCGCTGCATGCTTTTGACAAATACACCGAACTCAAGGCGACCTGGATCAAGCTGTAAGGGAGGGTGAACCCATGCAAACTACCACTGGCATGCCGCCTTTGATTGGCGTCTCCGCCTGCCGTCAGCAGTTGGGCAACAATTCTTCGCACACCGCCGGCGACAAGTACGTCGAGGCGGCAGGCTTCGCCGGGATCCCGCTGATCCTCCCGGCGCGGGCCGAGCCCAGCGATCCCCAGCGCGTGCTAGAGCGCCTGGATGGCATTCTTTTTACCGGTTCGCCTTCAAATATCGAGCCGCATCATTACAATGGCGCCCCCAGCGTGGAGGGGACGAAGCACGATGTGTTTCGTGACCGCTTGACCCTGCCGTTGCTGCAGGCCGCCATTGCCACCGGTGTACCGGTGTTCTGCATCTGCCGTGGATTCCAGGAACTCAACGTCGCCCTGGGCGGCAGCCTGCACCAGCGGGTGCAGGAGCTGCCAGGTTTCCTCGATCACCGCGAGCCGCAGGACGCGCCACTGGAAGAGCAATACAGCCCCCGCCATAGCGTCTCGGTACAGCCCGGTGGGCTGTTCGAGCGGCTTGGGCTGGAGCAGAGCTTCATGGTCAATTCCCTTCACAGCCAGGGTATCGATCGCCTGGCCGACGGCCTGCGTGCCGAGGTCCTGGCACCGGATGGCTTGATCGAAGCGGTGTCCATGGAGGATGCCCCAGGCTTTGTGGTCGGTGTGCAGTGGCACCCCGAATACCGCTTTGCCGACAACCCGGTTTCGTTGCGCCTGTTCCAGGCGTTCCGTGAGGCATGCCTGGCCCGTGCAAGGGGTGAGCGCTACCGGGAGACAGCAGTTTGACGTGATCCGGTCGATCCGGAGTTCAAGCAACAGGCAACAGGTTTCATTGAGTGCAAGCGGACGCGCTGCGGGGCGTCCTGAGAACAATAGTAATAGCGGCGGCAACTACTCATGAGCGAATACGAAGCAGGCCTGTCCCCGGGTATGGGACAGGCTCGCACCCAGGAAAGCGGTGCATCGAAAGCAACCAAAGGGCTGGCCAAGGGCCGGCTCGGTCTGTTGGCGAGCATTGTCCTGGGTATCTCCACCATTGCACCGGTCTACACCCTCACCGGCGCACTCGGGCCCACCGTGCGCGAGGTCGGTGCCCATCTGCCGGCAGTGTTTATCGTCGGCTTCCTGCCCATGCTGCTGGTCGCGCTGGGCTACCGCGAGCTGAACTCGGCAGAGCCGGACAGCGGCACCTCTTTCACCTGGTCGGCGCGGGCCTTCGGCCCGATGATCGGCTGGATCGGCGGCTGGGGACTGGTCACGGCCACCACCATCGTGCTGTCCAACCTTGCGGGGGTGGCGGTCGACTTCTTCTATCTATTCCTGGGGCAGATATCCGGCAGCCACGAGGTGGCAGCGCTGGCGGATAACCTGTTGATCAACGTCGTCACCTGTTGCGTGTTCATCGCCATGGCGGTGTGGATCTGCTGCCGGGGGATCACCACCACCATGACCGTGCAGTACGGCCTGGTGGCGTTGCAGCTGGTGGTGCTGGTGGGCTTTGCCATGGCCGCGTTCGGCGAATCGTCGACCACGCCGCCGCTGGAATTCGACTTCGACTGGTTCAACCCCTTCGGCGTCGAGTCGTTCTCGGCCTTTACCGCCGGCCTGTCGCTGTCGATCTTCATTTTCTGGGGCTGGGATGTCTGCCTGAGCATCAGCGAAGAGTCGGTGGGCAGCGGTGACACCCCTGGCCGTGCGGCGACCTTGACCGTATTGCTGATCCTCGGTCTGTACCTGGTGACAGCGATCGCCACCCTGCAATTTGCCGGTATCGGTGACATTGGCCTGGGCCTGAACAACCCGCGCATCCAGGAAAACGTCTTCGCCCACCTGGCCGGTCCGGTCATGGGGCCGCTGGCGATCCTGATGTCGATCGCGGTGCTGGCCAGTACCGCAGCGTCCCTGCAGTCCACCTTCGTTTCTCCAGCCCGCACCTTGCTGGCCATGGGTTACTACGGTGCGGTGCCTGAGCGCTTCGCCAACATCTGCCCGCGTTCGCAAACGCCGCGTTACGCGACGATCTGTGCCGGCGTGGCGGCGGGCGTGTTCTACGTCACCATGCGTACCCTGAGCGAGAACGTGCTGGCCGACACCATCACCGCCCTGGGCATGATGATCTGCTTCTACTACTCGCTGACCGCCTATGCCTGTGTCTGGTACTTCCGCCACAGCCTGTTCGACAGCCTGCGCCACTTCCTGATGCGTGGCCTGTGCCCGCTGCTCGGTGGCGGCATCCTCTCGGTGATTTTCCTGCAGACAGCCATCGACAGCGCTTCGCCAGAGTTCGGCAGCGGCTCGCATGTGGGTGGTCTGGGGCTGGTGTTCGTGATCGCAGTGATCATCACCCTGCTGGGTCTGGGGCTGATGATGCTGTCACGCCTGCGGGCGCCGGCGTTCTTCCTGGGCATGACCCTGCAACGTCACGCCACGGTCTCCAGCCGCCGCTAGGCGGCTGGAACTACCGGTTGCTCAGGCCAGCAATTGCTTGAGCAACTGGCCATGCCGCTGCTGCTGGTTCGTCTGCAGCAGGCGGTTGGCGCGGAACACCGCCTTGAGGTCTTCCAGCGCCGTGGCGAAGTCATCGTTGATGATGACGAAGTCATACTCGTCGTAGTGACTCATCTCGCTGACCGCTTCACGCATCCGTCCCTCGATGATCTCGTCGCTGTCCTGGCCACGGTTGGTCAGGCGCTGGCGCAGGGCTTCCTGGGTCGGCGGCAGGATGAAGATCGAACGCGCCTCGGGCATCAGCTTGCGCACCTGCTGGGCGCCTTGCCAGTCGATTTCCAGGATCAGGTCGTGGCCCTGGTCGAGGGTCTGCTGCAGCGCGCTGCGCGAGGTCCCGTAGAAATTCCCGAAGACCTCGGCCTGCTCGAGGAAGTCGCCTTGCTCGATCATCAGCTTGAATTCGGTGTGCTCGACGAAGTGGTAGTTCACGCCGTGCACTTCGCCCGGGCGCATGGCCCGGGTGGTGTGGGAAACCGAGACCTGGATGCTGCTGTCAGCGTCGATCAGGGCCTTGACCAGGCTGGTCTTGCCGGCGCCAGAGGGGGCCGAAACGATGTAGAGGGTACCGCTGCTGTGATTCATGGTCGGGGTGGCCTTACTCAATGTTCTGTACTTGTTCACGCATCTGTTCGATCAGTACCTTGAGGTTGACCGCGGACTGGGTGCTGCGTGGATCGAAGGCTTTGGAGCCCAGGGTGTTGGCTTCGCGGTTGAGCTCCTGCATCAGGAAGTCCAGGCGCCGGCCGGCAGCGCCGCCGGACTTGAGTACCCGGCGAACTTCGGTGATGTGGGTGCTCAAGCGATCGAGTTCTTCGGCGACGTCGCTCTTCTGGGCCAGCAGGACCATCTCCTGCTCCAGGCGTTGCGGGTCGAGCTCGGCCTGCATGTCGGCGAAGCGGTCGAGGGTCTTCTGGCGCTGGGCAGCAAGCATCTGCGGCACCAGGGCGCGCAGGGTGGTGACTTCGCTGGCCATGCCGTCGAGGCGCTCGTTGATCAGGCGGGCCAGTTCGGCACCTTCGCGGTTGCGACCGTTCTTGAGTTCCGTGAGGGCTTCTTCGAACAGGCTCAACGCTTCGTTGTTCAAGGCTTGCGGGTCGCTGGCGTCGGCGACCAGCACGCCCGGCCAGGCCAGCACTTCCAGCGGGTTAAGCGGCGCCGGTTGCTTGATCAGGCTGGCCACGGTCTCGGCGGCGGCGACCAGTTGCGCGGCACGCTCGCGGTCGACCTGCAGGGGCTTGCCGGCGTTCTCTTCATTGAAGCGCAAGGTGCATTCCACCTTGCCCCGCGACAGGCCCTGGCGCAGGGCTTCGCGTACCGCACCTTCGAGGTCGCGCAGGGCCTCGGGCAGGCGCAGGTGGGGCTCCAGGTAGCGATGGTTGACCGAGCGTAATTCCCAGATCAGGGTGCCCTGGCTACCGGCGCGCTCGACACGAGCAAAAGCGGTCATGCTGTGCACCATGGGAAGTACCTCGCAAAAAAGGGGTCAAAGGAAAGCCGGCCGGCTGCAGAGGCGCAAGATTGTAGCGCAGAGCGGCGCTGGCTCCCAATCCACTGATGTTACAAACAGTCAGATATCTGCCGTAAAAATCCGACCAGCGCCTCTGGGCCGTCGGTTTCGGCTGCGGCGACAATAGGTGTGTCCTCATCGCCCGGTGCGCTTATAATGCTGGGCAGATTCGAACCCGGTACAGGTATCCCAAATGAAACGTCCAAGTGGTCGCGCTGCCGATCAGCTTCGCTCGATCCGCATCACCCGCAACTACACCAAACACGCCGAGGGATCAGTACTGGTCGAGTTCGGTGACACCAAGGTCGTCTGCACGGTCAGCGTCGAGAATGGCGTGCCGCGCTTCCTCAAGGGCCAGGGCCAGGGCTGGCTGACCGCCGAATACGGCATGCTGCCGCGCTCCACCGGCGAGCGTAACCAGCGCGAAGCCGCCCGTGGCAAGCAGGGTGGCCGCACCCTCGAGATCCAGCGCCTGATCGGCCGTTCGCTGCGTGCCGCCCTGGACATGAGCAAGCTCGGCGACATCACCCTGTACGTCGACTGCGACGTGATCCAGGCCGACGGCGGCACCCGCACTGCCTCAATCACCGGCGCCATGGTTGCCCTGGTCGACGCCCTGCGCGTGGTCAAGAAGCGTGGCGGCCTGAAGGGCGGCGACCCGCTCAAGCACATGATCGCCGCCGTGTCGGTAGGCATGTACCAGGGCGAAGCGGTTCTGGACCTCGACTACCTGGAAGACTCCGCGGCCGAGACCGACCTGAACGTGGTGATGACCAGCCAGGGCGGTTTCATCGAAGTCCAGGGCACTGCCGAAGGCGCGCCGTTCCAGCCGGAAGAGCTCAACGCCATGCTGGCGCTGGCGCAAAAAGGCATGGTCGACCTGTTCGAACTGCAGAAAGCCTCGCTGGCCGACTGATTTCGACACCGCAAGGAGCAGAGCATGAACGAGCAGCCGTTGCAGTTGCCCACCCCCAATGCCGAGATTCGTCAGTGGGCGATGTTCTGTCACCTGTCGGCCTTGCTGGGCCTGGTGGTGCCTTTTGGCAACCTGCTGGGCCCGCTGGTGATGTGGGTGTGGAAAAAGGACCTGGACCCGTTCGTCGATGCCCAGGGCAAGGAGGCGCTGAACTTCCAGCTCACCGTGTTCCTGGCCTCGATGATCTGCTTCGCGCTGATGTTCGTGCTGGTGGGGATCGTGCTGTTCGGCATGCTGATGGTCGCGGTGCTGGTGCTGACCATCATTGCCGGGGTCAAGGCCAACGACGGGCAGCCGTATCGTTATCCGCTGACGTGGCGGCCGATCAAATAGTGATCGGTTGAGTGGTCCCGGAAAAGGCGAGCCCATGGGCTCGCCTTTTTGTTATCCGCACCTACAGGTTGCATTTTGAGGGCTGTGTAGGACGCTTCTGATTCGACTTCTCCTGCGTAAAAAGCCGTCTTTCCGATGCTAGGTTCCGGGCTTCATTTGCTCAGGGAATCAGTGCATGGCCTTCCGTATGAATATGAATGGCCGCGGCGCCGGGCTACATGGCGACCAGACCACCACCGGCGCCATCTGCCTCAGCAGTCAGAGCGTTCGTTCTGGTAGGAGGCGGATCACTAGCCGGGGGAGCCGGCCTTGGATCATTTGGAGAGTCGTTGGGAGACATCATCTACGAGGTGCAAAGTGATTGATATCAACACTTGGCCGCCGAGCATTGCCATCGCCTTCGGTTTAGCCCCCTTCATAATCGGCTTGTCAGGCGTAGCCATCGATACCTACACCGCCCGCAGCCGTGACTTCGACCTCATCATTGCAAGCCTTCCAAACAGCGTTTGGCTAAAGATGCAAATACCGTTCTGGGGGACGACACGCTTGAAATCGCGCTGCTATCTGCTCACCACCATCGCTGGCGCGATGCTCTATCCAAAGCTAAGTGTTCGCTTGGGAATGATGGACGCAGAAGATTTGCGCAACTTTCCTCCGCGACTGCGGCGTCGAATGTTGATTGCTTCCTGGTTGCTGATCACTGCTGCTGTCTGGCTTGCGATAGGCCTTGCCCTGATCAAGCTTTCCCCAACACGCTGAGATTGCACCCACAAAAAAACCGACGCAATGTCGGTTTTTTTGCAACTGATCGACTCAGATCGTCAGCGTCCAGTCATAGTCCACGATCAGTGGCGCATGCTGGGAGAAGCGTGGCTGACGTGGCAGGCGCGCGCTTCGCACGAAGCGGCGCAGGCCCGGGGTCAGCAGCTGGTAGTCGAAACGCCAGCCCAGGTTGAGCATCTCCGCCTGTTCGTTGTCCGGCCACCAGCTGTACTGGTCGCCTTCACGGCTGACTTCGCGCAGGGCATCGACATAGCCCATGTCGCCGACGACGGTGTCCATCCAGGCCCGTTCAGGCGCCAGGAAGCCCGGCGACTGCTGGCCGTCGCGCCAGTTCTTGACGTCGAGCTTCTGCTGCGCCACGTACAACGAGCCGCAATAGATGTATTCGCGACGCTTGCGCCGCTGCTTGTCCAGGTACTTGGCGAAGTCGTCCATCAACTTGAACTTCTGGTTCAAGTCTTCGTCGCCGTTCATTCCCGAAGGCAGCAGCAGGGTGGCGATGCTTACCTTGTCGAAATCGGCCTGCAGGTAACGTCCGTAGCGGTCGGCTGTCTCGAAGCCCAGGCCGCTGATGACTGCCTTGGGCTGCAACCGCGAATAAAGTGCCACGCCGCCTTGGGCGGGAACTTCTGCGTCGCAGGCATAAAGGAAGTAGCCATCGAGCTGGAAAGCTGGGTCGTCGAGTTCAAAGGCCGAGGCGCGGGTATCCTGAAGGCAGATGACGTCGGCATTCTGGGCTTGCAGCCAGCTGAGCAAACCACGCTCGACTGCAGCCTGAATGCCATTTACGTTCACACTGATGATCCGCATAAATGGCCCCAAAAATCTCGTGCGTGTATGATACCCGAGCTGTACTCAATTAGCTAAATCCGTGGTATCCGGGACTCTTCATGCAGCCGTATCAGCGCGACTTCATTCGTTTTGCCATCGACCGCGGGGTTCTGCGCTTCGGTGAATTCACCCTCAAGTCGGGCCGCACCAGCCCGTATTTCTTCAATGCCGGCCTGTTCAACAGCGGTTCGGCCCTGGCCCAGCTCGGACGTTTCTATGCGGCGGCGATCGTCGACAGCAAGATTCCGTTCGATGTGCTGTTCGGCCCGGCCTACAAGGGTATCCCCCTGGCAGCCGCCACGGCGGTAGCCCTGGCCGAGCACCATCAGCTCGACCTGCCCTGGTGCTTCAACCGCAAGGAAGCCAAGGCCCACGGTGAGGGCGGCAGCCTGGTTGGCGCGCCGCTGACGGGCGACGTACTGATCATCGACGACGTGATCACCGCCGGTACCGCGATCCGCGAAGTCATGCAGATCATCCAGGGCCAGCAGGCCAAGGCTGCAGGCGTGCTGATCGCGCTGAACCGCCAGGAGCGCGGCAACGGCGAGCTGTCGGCGATCCAGGAAGTGGAGCGTGACTTCGGTATTCCGGTGGTGAGCATCGTCTCGCTGACCCAGGTACTGGAGTTCCTCGCCGACGACCCGGCGCTCAAGCAGCACCTGCCGGCCGTCGAGGCCTATCGGGCCCAGTACGGGATCTGAGGCAAATGAAAAAGGCGACCGCAAGGTCGCCTTTTTTGTTTCAGGGCAGCAATCGCCGGCTCTGCCGGCTCCCACAGGTTGTGCATGCACCATTACGTGTGGGAGCTGGCAGCGCCAGCGATGGAAGGCAACGCCTTCCCGAACGACTTAACGCTGCTTGCTGTTGGTGATCAGGGTGCCCACACCGCTGTCGGTGAAGATTTCCAGCAGCACTGCGTTAGGCACCCGGCCATCGATGATGTGCGAGCTGTTGACGCCACCTTGCACCGCTTCCAGGGCGCAGCGGATCTTCGGCAGCATGCCGCCGTAGATGGTGCCGTCGGCGATCAGTTCGTTGACCTGCTCGGTGGTCAGGCCGGTGAGCACGGTGCCTTGCTTGTCCATCAGGCCGGCGATGTTGGTCAGCAGCATCAGCTTTTCGGCTTTCAGCGCTTCGGCCACCTTGCCGGCCACCAGGTCGGCGTTGATGTTGTACGACTCGCCGTTGGCACCGACGCCGATCGGCGCGATCACCGGAATGAAGTCACCTTTGACCAGCATGTTCAGCAGGTCGGTGTTGACGCTGGTGACTTCACCGACATGGCCGATATCGATGATTTCCGGGGTGGTCATCTCCGGGGTCTGGCGGGTGACGGTGAGCTTCTTCGCGCGAATCAGCTCGGCGTCCTTGCCGGTCAGGCCGATGGCGCTGCCGCCATGACGGTTGATCAGGTTGACGATGTCCTTGTTCACCTGGCCGCCGAGGACCATCTCGACCACGTCCATGGTCTGCGCGTCGGTCACGCGCATGCCATCGATGAAGTGGCTTTCGATCGACAGGCGCTTGAGCAGGTCACCGATCTGCGGACCGCCGCCGTGTACGACCACCGGGTTGATGCCGACCGCTTTCATCAGCACCACGTCACGGGCAAAGCCGGTTTTGAGCTCTTCGCTCTCCATCGCGTTGCCGCCGTATTTGATCACCAGGGTCTTGCCGACAAAGCGGCGGATGTAAGGCAGCGCTTCGGACAAAACCTGGGCGACATGGGTGGCGGCATCGCGATCGAGGGTCATGCAGGGCTCCAGTTGGAACAGATAGTCGGTCAGAACGTTGGTTGCAGGTCAGGGGCTACGCGCGACAGTTGTGCGCGGAAAACCTCTTTGATTCGCTGCAGTTCGGCGTCGGTGTCGGCCTCGAAGCGCAGTACCAGCACCGGCGTGGTGTTGGAGGCGCGTACCAGGCCCCAGCCGTGGGGATAGTCGACCCGCACACCGTCAATGGTGGTCAGGTTGGCCGCTTGGCCCCAGTCGGCGTCGCGTTGCAGTGCATCAATGATGCTGAATTTACCCTCGTCGGTCACATCAATGTTGATTTCCGGCGTGGAAATATCGTTCGGGAACGCGGCGAACAGCTGTTCGGCATCGGTCTTGGCCTTGCTGAGGATCTCCAGCAGGCGTGCGGCGCTATAGATGCCGTCGTCGAAACCATACCAGCGTTCCTTGATGAAGATGTGTCCGCTCATCTCGCCGGCCAGCAGGGCGCCGGTTTGCTTCATCTTCTTCTTGATCAACGAATGACCGGTCTTCCACATTAGCGCGCGGCCACCCTGTTGCTCGATCAGCGGGGTCAGGCGGCGAGTGCATTTGACGTCGAAGATGATCTCGGCGCCGGGGTTACGCGCCAGCACGTCCTGGGCGAACAGCATCAGCAGGCGGTCGGGGTAGACGATGTTGCCGGTGTTGGTGACTACGCCGACGCGGTCGCCATCGCCGTCGAAGGCCAGGCCCAGGTCGGCGCCGGTTTCCTTGACCTTGGCGATCAGGTCTTCCAGGTTTTCCGGCTTGCCCGGATCCGGGTGATGGTTGGGGAAGTTGCCGTCGACTTCGCAGAACAATGGGATCATTTCGCAGCCCAGGGCTTCGATCAGTTGCGGGGCAATCACGCCGGCCGCACCGTTACCGCAGTCCACGACGACCTTGAGTTTCTTCGCCAGCTTGATGTCGCCGGTGATCTGCTGGAAATAGCGATCGAGGATTTCGACGTTCTCGACGCTGCCTTCGCCGCGGCTCAGGTCGTTGGTTTTCAGGCGGGTCAACAGGGCCTGGATCTGTTCGTTGGCCAGGGTGTCGCCGGCGATGACGATCTTGAAGCCGTTGTAGTCCGGCGGGTTGTGGCTGCCGGTGAGCATGACCCCGGACTTGCCGGCCAGGACGTTGGCGGCGTAGTACAGGGCCGGGGTCGGCACCAGGCCGACATCGCTGACCCGGCAGCCGGCTTCGACCAGGCCTTTGATCAGTTGCTCGACCAGCATCGGGCCGGACAGGCGTCCGTCACGACCGACCGAAATGTTCGGTTCGCCCTGGGCGAGGGTCTGGGCGCCGATGGCGCGACCGATCCAGTAGGCGGTCTCGGCGGTCAGGGTTTTACCGAGCACGCCACGAATGTCGTAGGCGCGAAAAATACTGTCGGGAAGTGCGGGTACCAGGTGTGCCATGTCGTTCATCTCTGGGGAACTCCAATATCGAGGGCGTGCAGGGCAGGCTCAAACTGAACGCTTTGACGGTCATATCGCCAGAGAGTTCGCCATCCTTGGCGTACTGTGGGCAATCGTGGGATCAGTGACTGCCGGAATGACCGAAGCCGCCAGCGCCGCGCTGGCTTTCGTCGAAGGTTTCGACGATGTCGAAATGGGCCTGCACCACGGGCACCAGGACCAGTTGTGCAATGCGCTCGCCAATGGCGATGGTGAACGGGGTCTGGCCGCGGTTCCAGCAAGAAACCATCAGCTCGCCCTGGTAGTCGGAGTCGATCAGGCCGACCAGGTTGCCCAGCACGATGCCGTGCTTGTGGCCCAGGCCCGAGCGCGGCAGGATCAGCGCCGCCAGGCCCGGGTCACCGATGTACACCGACAGGCCGGTAGGGATCAGCAGGGTCTGGCCCGGCTCAAGAACCGTGTCCTGCTTGAGCATGGCGCGCAGGTCGAGGCCGGCCGAACCCGGGGTGGCGTACTGCGGCAGCGGGAAGTCGCTGCCGATGCGTGGATCGAGAATCTTGGCTTGTAGAGCGTGCATGCAGAGTTAAACCTGGTTGAGACGTTCAGCGATGAAAGCGACCAGCTGACGGGCGATCTTGCCCTTGCTGGTCTGTGCGAAGAGTGTTTCGTGGAGCTGGCGATCGATCACGCTGCAGGCGTTCTCCTCGCTGTTGAAGCCGATGCTGGGGTTGGCCACATCGTTGGCGACAATCAGGTCGAGGTTCTTGTCCTTGAGTTTGCGCGCGGCGTAGTCGAGCAGGTGTTCGGTCTCGGCGGCGAAGCCGACGCTGAACGGGCGGTCGGGACGGGTGGCGATGGTGGCGAGAATGTCCGGGTTGCGGACCATCTGCAGCAGCAGGCCGTCACCTGTCGTAGGGTCTTTCTTGAGTTTCTGTGGTGCGATCACTTCCGGGCGGTAGTCGGCGACCGCAGCGGAGGCGATGAAAATGTCGCAGGGCATGGCCGCTTCACAGGCCGCCAGCATGTCGCGGGCGCTGACTACGTCGATGCGCGAGACCCGATCGGGCGTGGGCAGGTGCACGGGGCCTGTGATCAGGGTGACCTTGGCGCCGGCTTCGACGGCAGCTTCAGCCAGGGCGAAGCCCATTTTCCCGGAGCTATGGTTGGTGATGTAGCGCACCGGGTCGATGTTTTCCTGGGTCGGCCCGGCCGTGATGACGATGTGCTTGCCGGTCAGCGATTCACGTTTGAAGCACTCGGCGGCGCACCAGGCCAGGTCGTTGGCTTCGAGCATGCGGCCCAGGCCTACATCGCCGCAGGCCTGGCTGCCGGAGGCCGGGCCGAAGACCTGGATGTCGCGGCTTTGCAGCAGCTCCAGGTTGGCCTGGGTGGCCGGGTCGCGCCACATGGCCTGGTTCATGGCCGGTGCGACGGCCACGGTGGCGTCGGTGGCCAGCACCAGGGTGGTCAGCAGGTCATCGGCCACACCCTGGGCCATGCGCGCCAGCAGGTCGGCGGTGGCCGGGGCGATCAGCACCAGGTCGGCCCACTTCGCCAGTTCGATATGGCCCATCGCCGCTTCGGCAGCAGGGTCCAATAGGTCCATGTGCACCGGGTGGCCGGACAGGGCCTGCAGGGTCAGCGGCGTGATGAATTCGGCGCCGCCGCGGGTCATGACGACACGCACTTGCGCGCCGTGTTCCAGGAGTCGGCGAACCAGTTCGGCACTTTTGTAGGCGGCGATGCCGCCGCCGACGCCGAGAACGATGCGCTTACGATACAGCCGCTGCATAGGCTTGCCTTTTGCTCAGTGATTGTACGCGGCGACGACGCCTCCCCAGGCCGGATCGTCGCGTAAAAAAGAGCGGGTAATGTAGCACAGGGCTGAAACACAGGAGCAGTAACCGATAGACAGAGGGATGGGTCATGAGTATCAGGGACTGGCCCGCGGCGGAACGGCCGCGGGAAAAACTGCTGGAGCGTGGGGCGGGTAGCCTGTCAGATGCAGAGTTGCTGGCGGTTTTTTTACGCACGGGTGTGGCGGGTAAGAGCGCTGTCGATCTGGCGAGGCATCTGTTGAAGCAGTTTGGCGGATTGCGTCATTTGCTGGAGGCCGATCAGGCCACGTTTCAGCGTGAGGTCGGGCTGGGGCCTGCGAAATACACCCAGTTGCAGGCCGTGATGGAAATTGGCAGGCGACACCTGGAGCAAACCATCGCTCGCGACTCGGTGCTGCAAAGCCCTGACGCGGTACGTCGTTACCTCAAATCCAAGCTGCGACATGAGCGCAGCGAAGTATTCGGGTGTCTGTTTCTCGACACCAAACACCGTCCATTGGGTTTTGAGGTGCTGTTTCGTGGCTCGATCGACAGTGCCAGTGTCTTTCCCCGGGAAGTGATCAAGCGTGCCCTGGCGCACAACGCTGCCGCTTTGATTCTCTGCCATAACCACCCATCAGGCGTCAGCGAGCCCAGCAATGCCGACCAGGTGCTGACGCAGCGCCTCAAGACTGCGCTGGGGCTGGTCGATGTCAGGGTGCTTGACCACTTCATCGTCGGTGACGGCGAGCCGTTGTCGATGGCCGAGTGGGGGTGGTTCGCGTCGTGATTTGGCCTGTCGCGGGGCAAGCCCGCTCCCACAGGTCTGCACTGTATCTGTGGGAGCGGGCTTGCCCCGCGATGAATCAGCGCGAGATCTTCACTGTAGCGAAGTCCTGCCGTCCAAACGGGCTCACCTGATACCCCTCAACATCCGTGCGCAGCAGCGCTGCGGCGGTCGGGTGCGCCAGCGGCAACCACAGCGCCTGTTGCTGGATCAGCCCCTGGGCCTGCTGGTACAGGCGGCTGCGCACGCTCTGGTCGGTGGTGGTCTTGCCGGCGCTGATCAGTTGGTCGAGGCGCTGGTCGCAATAGCGGGCGAAGTTGGTCCCGGATTTGACGGCCGCACAGGCGAACTGCGGGCTGAGGAAGTTATCCGGGTCGCCGTTGTCGCCCGCCCAGCCCATGAACAGCAGGTCATGCTCGCCGGCCTTGGCACGACGAATCAGCTCGCCCCATTCGATCACGCGGATTTCGGCCTTGATCCCGATCTTGGCCAGGTCAGCCTGCAGCAGCTGTGCGCCCAGGCTCGGGTTGGGGTTGAGCAGGCTGCCTTGCGGGCGGGTCCAGATAGTGGTGCTGAAACCGTCCTTGAGGCCGGCCTTGTCCAGCAGGCTGCGGGCCTTGTCGAGGTTGACCGGGTAACCGGGCAGGTCCTTGGCATAGCTCCAGGTATTGGGCGGGTAGGGGCCATTGGCGGCAATCGCGGTGCCTTCGAACACGGCCTTGAGGTAGCTGTCCTTGTCGAATGCCAGGTTGATGGCCTGGCGCACTTCTGCCTTGTCCAGCGGTGGGTGCTGGCTGTTGATGGCCAGGAACGCGGTCATGAAGGCTTCGGTCTTCTCCACCTTCAAGGCCGGGTCCTCGCTGGCCGCGGCGATATCCAGCGGCTTGGGCGACAGGGCGATCTGGCATTCATTGCGCTTGAGCTTCTGCAGGCGCACGTTGGCATCGGGGGTGATGGCGAAGACCAGCGGGTCGACCGCCGGCTTGCCGGCGAAGTAATCCGGGTTGGCCCGATAGCGGATGACTGCGTCCTTCTGGAAGCGGTTGAACACGAACGGGCCGGTGCCGATCGGCTGGCTGTTGAGCTTCTCCGGGGTACCGGCCTTGAGCAACTGGTCGGCGTACTCGGCCGAATAGATCGAGGCGAAGCCCATGCTCAGGGTCGGCAGGAAGGTGGCGTCGGCATGATCGAGGGTAAAGCGCACGGTCAGCGGGTCCACGGCCTCGATCTGCTTGATCAGGCTCGGCAACTGCAGGGACTGGGCGTGGGGGTAGCCGCTCTGGGCGATCTTGTGCCAGGAATGGGCGGGGTAGAGCATGCGCTGGAAGCTGAACAGCACATCGTCGGCGCCCAGGGTACGGCCGGGTTTGAAGTAGCCGGTACTATGGAACTTCACCTCGGGGCGCAGCTTGAACTCATAGATCAGCCCGTCGGGCGACACTGTCCAGCTTTCGGCCAGGCTCGGCACCACTTTGCCCTGGGTGGCATCGAACTCGACCAGGCGATTCATCAGCACGTCTGCCGAGGCGTTGGTGGTGGTCAGCGAGTTGTACTGAACCACGTCGAAGCCTTCGGGGCTGGCCTCGGTGCACACACTCAGTGCCCCAGCCTGGGCGAACACCGGGCTGAGCAGGGTGGCGAACAACAGGGGTAGAGCGGCAGCGCGCATGGGAATTCCTTGGCTGATCGATGGCCCATCTGCCAGTGCAGTCTGGAAATGTCCTACCCTAGTGTGCCGGGCCTTAAATGGCCAACTCCTTTTTTCGCATTTGTGCGACGAGCGGTCGACGGCAGGCCAGCCCTGTCGGTATGCTGCTCCGGCGCGCCAGCTGGCACGACAACACACATCTTCTGTTGTTGTGCTCTGGTCTTTCTGGTATAAAGCAGCGCTCTTTTCTAGGGGCTCGGTTTGTCGCGTTGGTGATCTGACCGATAAGACCCTGAAGAAACACGGCGCCTGGCGCCAAAGACTGAGAGATTAAGCGGCCAACCCATGCCGGGTTGGGCATGTGGTTTTAGAGGGCTGAGGCATGTCGAGAGTCTGTCAAGTTACCGGTAAGGGTCCGGTAACCGGGAACAACATTTCCCACGCAAACAACAAAACCCGTCGTCGTTTCCTGCCGAACCTGCAGCATCATCGCTTCTGGGTCGAGTCCGAGAAGCGTTTCGTGCGTCTGCGCGTATCTGCCAAAGGCATGCGCATCATCGACAAGCGCGGCATCGATGCCGTTCTGGTCGACATTCGCCGTAACGGCGCCAAGGTCTAAGGGAGAGAATCATGCGTGAATTGATCCGTCTGGTGTCGACCGCTAATACCGGCCACTTCTACACCACCGACAAGAACAAGCGCACCACTCCGGACAAAATCGAAATCAAAAAATTCGATCCGGTTGTTCGCAAGCACGTGATCTACAAGGAAGCCAAGATCAAGTAATTGATCCGGCTGACGAAAAAAGGGCCCGTATCTCAGGATACGGGCCTTTTTTTATGGCCTAACTGTGGGAGCGGGCTTGCCCCGCGATGCGATGTGACTGACAGAGCGCTATCGCGGGGCGAGCCCGCTCCTACCAGTTGCTGTTCAGGCGGCTTTTTGCTCGAACATCACGTAGATCTTGCGGCACGGCTCCAGCACTTCCCAGGTGCCCTTGAAGCCCGCCGGGATCACGAAGCGATCGCCTGCGCGCAGGGTCTTCGCCCCGCCGTCCTCATCGCGCAGCACCGAAACACCCTGCACGATCTCGCAATACTCGTGTTCAGTGTAATTGACGGTCCATTGGCCCACTTCGCCTACCCAGACGCCGGCGGCGAACTGCCCGCAGGGGCTTGCGTAGTGGTTGTAGACGGCCTGGTCCGGTTCGCCCTTGAGGATCTTTTCAGCGGCCGGGCGGTAGCGTTCGGCCTCGGTCAGGACCTGGGCGAAGTCGACAATCTGATCAATGCGCATGGCTTTTTCTCTTGCTTGTTTAATAAAATGAACATCAGTAGGCGTTTGGCCTGATTATGTCAAATATATTGATAATTGGGTCCCCTGTGGTTTAGGGTGGCAGGTGCCTGCGCGTATCGCTCGCCCAGCCAGAATTTTTGACAGTGCCCGTGGGACCTCGTACGGCACTGCACCTTAACAAGAGGAGGAGTTTCGTATGACCACCCTGACTCGTGCGGATTGGGAACAGCGTGCCCAACAATTGAAGATCGAAGGCCGCGCTTTCATCAATGGTGAATACACCGCCGCCGTTTCCGGCGCGACGTTCGAATGCCTCAGCCCGGTCGATGGCCGCCTGCTGGCGCACATCGCCAGCTGTGACCTCGCCGACGCCCAGCGTGCCGTGGAAAATGCCCGCGCCACCTTCGCCTCCGGCGTCTGGTCGCGCCTGCCCCCGGCCAAACGCAAAGCCACCATGATCCGCTTTGCCGCGCTGCTCAATCAGCATGTCGAGGAACTGGCGCTGCTGGAAACTCTGGACATGGGCAAGCCGATCGGCGATTCGCTGAGCATCGACGTGCCAGGTGCCGCCCAGGCGCTGCGCTGGAACGGTGAAGCGATCGACAAGGTCTACGACGAGGTCGCCGCCACCCCGCACGACCAGCTGGGTCTGGTGACCCGCGAGCCGGTGGGCGTGGTTGCCGCCATCGTACCGTGGAACTTCCCGCTGCTGATGGCCTGCTGGAAGCTCGGCCCGGCCCTGGCCACCGGTAACTCGGTAGTGCTCAAGCCTTCGGAAAAATCGCCACTGACTGCCATCCGTATCGCCCAACTGGCGATTGAAGCCGGTATCCCGAAGGGTGTGCTGAACGTGCTGCCAGGCTATGGCCATACCGTCGGCAAGGCCCTGGCCCTGCACATGGATGTCGACACCCTGGTGTTCACCGGTTCGACCAAGATCGCCAAGCAACTGATGGTCTATGCGGGCGAATCGAACATGAAGCGTGTCTGGCTAGAAGCCGGCGGCAAGAGCCCGAACATCGTCTTCGCCGACGCACCGGACCTGAACGCGGCAGCCGAAGCCGCTGCCAGCGCCATCGCCTTCAACCAGGGCGAAGTCTGCACCGCAGGTTCGCGCCTGCTGGTCGAGCGTTCGATCAAGGACAAGTTCCTGCCGCTGGTACTCGAAGCCCTCAAGGCCTGGAAGCCCGGCAATCCGCTGGATCCGGCCACCACCGTGGGCGCGCTGGTCGACACCCAGCAGATGAACACCGTGCTGTCCTACATCGAAGCCGGTCACAGTGACGGTGCCAAGCTGCTGGTGGGCGGCAAGCGGACCCTGGAAGAAACCGGCGGCACCTATGTCGAGCCGACCATCTTCGACGGCGTTACCAACGCCATGAAGATTGCCCAGGAAGAGATTTTCGGCCCGGTGCTGTCGGTGATCACCTTCGACACCGCCGAAGAAGCCATCAACATTGCCAACGACACGCCGTACGGCCTGGCCGCCGGTGTGTGGACCGCCGACATCTCCAAGGCGCACCTGACCGCCAAGGCCCTGCGTGCCGGTAGTGTCTGGGTCAACCAGTACGACGGCGGCGACATGACCGCACCGTTCGGTGGCTTCAAGCAGTCGGGCAACGGCCGTGACAAGTCGCTGCATGCGCTGGACAAGTACACCGAGCTGAAGGCGACCTGGATCAAGCTGTAACCGCTACTGCGCGATCCTGATCACAGCCGGACCCTGCTCGATGCGGGTCCGGCTGTGTTGTTTCTGCAGATCCACGACAGCCTGGGAGGCTGCAATGCGTTGGGGAACCTATTTCGCCGTGCTGACGGCGGTGCTCAGTGTCGGCCTGGCGCTGGGGGTGAGCATGCCGCTGGTGTCCTTGCGCCTGGAAGGCTGGGGCTATGGCAGCTTTGCCATTGGCGTGATGGCGGCGATGCCGGCCATCGGCGTGCTGTTCGGCGCCAGTCTGTCCAGTCGCCTCGCCGCCCGCTTCGGCACGCCGGGGCTGATGCGCCTGTGCCTGTGGGGTGGGGCGCTGTCCATCGGCCTGCTGGCGCTGTTGCCCAGTTACCCGCTGTGGCTGGTGCTGCGCCTGCTGATCGGCATGATCCTGACCATTGTGTTCATCCTCGGCGAGAGCTGGATCAACCAGTTGGTGATCGAGCAGTGGCGTGGTCGGCTGGTGGCCCTGTACGGCAGCAGCTACGCCCTGAGCCAGCTGGCAGGGCCTCTGCTGCTCGGGGTGCTGGGCTCGGAAGATGATTTCGGCTTCTGGGCCGGTGCCGGCCTGCTGCTGTTGGCGCCGCTGGTGCTGCTGGGGCGTGACGGAGCGCCGAGCGCGGAGGCCTGCAGCGTCACGTTCTACGATTTGCTCGGCTTCTGCCGGCGCTTGCCGGTCATCGCCTGGGCCATTGCCCTGTTCGCCGCGTTCGAGGCGATGATCCTGACCCTGTTGCCGGTGTATTGCCTGCAGCAGGGCTTCAGCACTGAAATCGCGCTGTTCATGGTCAGTACCGTGGTGGTCGGCGATGCCTTGTTGCAACTGCCGATCGGTGCCCTGGCCGATCGCATGTCGCGGCGAACCTTGTTCGGCGGTTGCGCGGTGACCTTGCTGCTGTCGAGCCTGGCCATTCCGCTGCTGTTGCAGACCTGGCTGATCTGGCCGCTGTGGGTATTGTTCGGCGCCAGTGCCGGTGGTCTGTTCACCTTGTCGCTGGTGCTGATCGGCGAGCGTTACCGGGATGACGCCCTGGTGCGTGCCAATGCCCATGTGGCGCAGCTCTGGGGCATCGGTTGCCTGCTCGGGCCACTGGCGGCAGGGGCGGGTAGCCAATGGATCAGCGGGCATGCCTTGCCGTTGTTGATGGCGGTCGGTGCCGCTGGCCTGGTGCTGTTGGCGCGGCGGCCCAACGCCTTCGAACCGGCGCCGGTCTAGAGCATCCGCTCCAGGCCCACGGCCTTGCTGATCCAGGCGTTGAAGCGCCGCCACAGGCCGCCGGGTTCGGTGCCCAGGGTGTGCAACTGGTGATTGTCCTCGGTGACCCAGACCAACTTGTCATCGACCAGCCGGACCTGGTAACTCAGGGCCGGCGCCATGCCTTGCACGGCCAGGTCGCGGGTGTACTCGGCAAGTTCGGTGCTGTCGACCAGCACACCGACTTCGGTGTTCCACAGCACCGAGCGCGGGTCGAAGTTGAACGAGCCGATAAAGGTCTTGCGTCGATCGAAAATGATCGCTTTGCTGTGCAGGCTCGAATCCGAGCTGCCGTGCAGGTGCACCATGTGCCTGGAGCTCGGGTCGCCCGGCTGGCGCCGCAGCTCATAGAGGTGCACGCCATGCTCCAGCAGCGCCCGGCGATAGGGTGCGTAGCCTCCGTGCACGGCGGGCACGTCGGTGGCCTCCAGGGAATTGGTCAGCAGCTTGACCGAGACACCGGCGTCGGCGCGGCTGGTCAGGTACAGCAGGCCAGGTGCGCCCGGAACGAAGTAGGCCGAGACCAGGATCAACTCGTGACGCACGCCGTTCATCTCGGGGGCCAGTTGCTGGGTCATCAGCAACTGCGGATCCGGCTCGTCACGGGCCAGGACCTTGCTCGGCGCATCCCACAGGGCCTGGTTGTGGGCCCAGATCAGTTCGTTGCGCCAGATATCCAGGCGAGGACGGGTCTTGTAGCCCATCAGGCGGTCATACAGGGCCTTGTGCTCGACCTCGGCTTTGGCCAGCGAGTCTTCCAGGCGCTGGCGGCTGGCGCGCAGGTCGTCGGCATCGGGCTGGGTCATCAGGAAGTCGCCGATCGGCCGGCTCAGCGCGCTGTTCCAGTACTGGTCGAAGCTGTGCCCCAGTTGCTCGGCCACCGGGCCGACGCCGAGCAGGTCGATGTCGGTGAAGTTCAGGTTGGGCTCGGCATCGAAGTATTCGTCGCCCAGGTTGCGTCCGCCGACAATGGCCATGCTGTTGTCCACCAGCCACAGCTTGTTGTGCATGCGCCGGTGTTGCAGGTTCAGGTTGAACAAACGCCCGACGGCCCGGGTGACCCCGGTGCTGCGGCCCAGGTGCAGTGGGTTGAACACGCGGATGTGGATGTTGGGGTGAGCGGCGAGGGTGGCCATCTTCACGTCGAGGCCATCGCTGGTGGTGTCGTCGAGCAGGATGCGCACGCGTACGCCACGATCGGCGGCCTGCAGCAGTTCGTGGACCAGGGTCCGGGTGCTGAGGCCGTCACGCACGATGTAGTACTGCAGGTCGATGCTCGACTGGGCGTTGCGGATCAGTTCGGCGCGGGCGCGAAAGGCTTCGTTGCTGTTGGGCAGCAGGCGAAAGCCCGAGCGACCGTCATAGGCAGAGGCCTGGCGTTGCACCGAGCGGCCGAAGGCCGAGTCGCTGGCCGGCAGGGCCTGGCTGACCTGGCGCGGCTGGCCGACGCTGGCGCACCCGCTCAGGGCGAACATCAGCGACAGCAAAAACGGCAGCGCGCAGGGGTATCTCAAGGCGATGGGTCCTTCACGACGGAGGCTTATGGATGTTGACCGCGAGTAGCGGCGGAAAGTTACCCGCCGCTGTCGGCCTCGGCCAGTAGACGAATGGCGGCTTCACCCACCTTGCGCACCGCCGCTTCGATCGCAGGGGTAGGGCGCGCAGCGAAATTCATCCGCAGGCAGTTACGGTATTTGCCCGAGGCGGAAAAGATACTGCCCACGGCAATCTGTACACCCTGCCCAAGTAAAGCGCGGTTCAGGCGCAGCGTGTCGAAACTTTCCGGCAGCTCCACCCACAGCATGAAGCCACCTTGCGGCCGGCTGGCGCGCGTGCCCGGCGGGAAGTACCGAGTGACCCAATCGCTCATCTGGTCGCGGCCACGCTGGTACTGGCTGCGCATGCGCCGCACATGGGGCTGGTAGTGGCCGCCTTCGATGAAGTCGGCGATCGCCAGTTGTGGTTGGGTCGCGGTGCAACCGGTGCTGATGTACTTCATGTGCAGCACCCGCTCCAGGTAGCGCCCGGGCGCTACCCAGCCGATGCGCAGGCCCGGGGCCAGGGTCTTGGAGAACGAGCTGCACAGCAGCACCCGGCCGTCTTCGTCGAACGACTTGATGGTGCGTGGCCGTGGGTAGGTGTAGGCCAGGTCGCCATACACATCGTCTTCGAGAATGGCCACATCGAAGCGCTGGGCCAGGGTCAGCAGGGCTTTCTTGCGCGCCTCGGGCATGATGTAGCCCAGGGGGTTATTGCAACTCGGGGTGATCTGGATGAGCTTGATCGGCCATTGTTCCAGTGCCAGTTCAAGGGCCTCCAGGCTGATGCCGGTGAGCGGGTCGGTGGGAATCTCCAGGGCCTTCATGCCCAGGCCCTTGAGGGTCTGCATAGCGCCGTGGAAGCTCGGGGAGTCAACCGCGACGATATCGCCGGGCTGGCACACGGCGCGGATGCTGGTCGAGAGGGCTTCGTGGCAGCCGGTGGTCACCACCAGGTCGGCCGGGTCGATGCTGCAGCCGGAGTCGAGCATCAGCCGGGCGATCTGCTCGCGCAGGGCCAGGGTGCCGGAGATGGTGTCGTAGTAGAGCCCCGGCATGTCCTGGCGTCGGCTCAACTGGGCGAGGCTGCGCAGCAGCGGCTTGAGCGTCGGGCTGTCGACGTCCGGCATGCCGCGTCCCAATTGCACCACATCCTTGTTGGGCACGCTGCGGACAAGCTCGATGACCTGTTCCCACTGGGAGATTTCCACCGGCCGCTGCGCCGGCCGGCTGACAGCGGGCAGGGCCGGGAGGTTGCGGTCAACGGGCACGAAGTAGCCGGATTTCGGGCGTGGCGCAGCTAGGCCGTTGTCTTCGAGCAGGCGATAGGCCTGCTGGACGGTGCTCAGGCTGACCCCGTGTTCCACGCTCAGGGCGCGTACCGACGGCAAGCGGTCGCCCGGCCGGTACAGGCCCTGTTCGATGCGGGCGCCCAGCAGCTCGGCAAGGTTGACGTAGAGACTCATGGCATACTCCCGCGTAGAACTACAGCATCTGACCAGTACAGATACTGAAAAAATACAGCATTCAGTAGGAAAGCTGACAATTCTGTATGGAAATAATACATCGTTTTTGAATCTGTAATGCTTTTCCTCAAGCGCGCATGCTTTTCCCACGGTTATCCAACCCCGGAGGAATCAAGCAATGAGCGGCATGAGCGATGTGCGCCTGCAACTTCACCCTGAAGAACTGAGCCGCGAGCAGCGCTTGAAGCTCTTCAATGCCCCGGTCGGGCTCGGTCGCTGGGGGCTGATGGCGCACCGTTGGCACAGCCGCCGCGCGCTGCTGGAGCTGACACCCGAACAGCTGCGCGATGTCGGCCTGACGCCGGGTCAGGCGCTCGAGGAGGGGCTCAAGCCCTTCTGGCGCTCGTAGGCGCGGCGGTGCGACGACTCGACTTGCCCCGCGATAGCGATCTGTCAGCTACATCGCATCGCGGGGCAAGCCCGCTCCTACACAGGTCAGACCAGCTCCTTGAGGCGATGCCAGAGCATGCCTAGGGCCAGCAGCGGCGAGCGCAGGTGCTTGCCGCCGGGGAAGGTCAGGTGCGGCACCTGGGCGAACAGGTCGAAGCGGCCGGCCTGTTCGCCGCTGATGGCCTCGCCCAGCAGCCGGCCAGCCAGGTGGGTGGCGTTCAGGCCGTGGCCGGCGTAGGCCTGGGCGTAATACACATTGGGTTGCTCGCGCAGGCGACCGATCTGCGGCAAGCGGTTGGCGCCGATACCGATCATGCCGCCCCACTGATAGTCGATGCGCGCGTCCGCCAGCAGCGGAAATACCTTGAGCATCTTCGGGCGCATGTAGCCGGCGATATCTTTCGGGTCGCGACCGGAGTAGTGGCAGGCGCCACCGAACAGCAGCCGGCGGTCGGCCGAGAGACGGAAGTAGTCCACCGTCACGCGCTGGTCGCACACCGCCATGTTCTGCGGCAGCAGTTGCCGGGCCTGGGCTTCGCTCAAGGGCTCGGTGGCGATGATGTAGCTGCCGGCGGGCAGGATCTTGCCGCCCAACTGCGGGTTCAGGTTGTTCAGGTAGGCATTGCAGGCCAGGACCAGGGTGGCGGCGCGCACCGAGCCTTGCGCTGTATGGACCCGCACCTGGGGGCCATAGTCGATGCGGGTGACCGGCGACTGTTCGAACAGCCGCACACCCAGGCGCTCGGCCACAGCCGCTTCGCCAATGGCCAGGTTCAGTGGGTGCAGGTGGCCCGAGCCCATGTCGATCATGCCGCCCACGTAACGGTCGGAGCCGATCACCGAGTGCATCTGCCCAGGCTCCACCAGGCGTAGCTCATGGCGGTAACCCAGGCTGTGCAGTTCTTCGGCGTCCTCGATGAAGCCCTGGTAGTCCCGTGGCTTGTTGGCCAGGTCGCAGTATCCCCAGGTCAGGTCGCAGTCGATGGCATGGCGCTCGATGCGCTGGCGGACAATCTCCACCGCTTCAAGCCCCATCAGCTTCAGCGCGCGCACCCCGCTGTCACCCAGCTGCGGGCGGAACTGCTCCAGGCCGTGGCCTACCCCGCGAATCAGCTGGCCGCCGTTGCGTCCGCTGGCGCCCCAGCCGATCCGCCGGGCCTCCAGCAGCACCACCTTCAGGCCACGTTCGGCCAGTTCGATGGCGGTGTTCAGCCCGGAATAGCCACCGCCGACCACACAGACGTCGCACTGCAGTTCGTCGGCCAACGGCGCATAGTCCGGCTGCGGCGCGCTGCTGGCGGCGTAGTAGGAAGCGGTGTGCGAGACGGGCAGCGGGGCACCGACGGTCATGAAGTCATCCTGGTTCGGGTGTTTGGAAAATTTGACGCAGGATAAGCCGTGCTTTCACGGCTGGGCAACCATGAGGCAAAATTGCCCTTTCCCTGCTTCAGCCAAGGCCGCCATGAGTTGCAACAGCCACAAGATCCGCTTCCTGCGTGAGCAGATCCCGTCCTTCGAATGCGTGCCGGGCTGCCACGATTGCTGCGGGCCGGTGACCACCTCGTCCGAAGAGATGGCCCGCCTGCCGCGCAAGAGCGCTGCCGAGCAGGAAGCCGCCCTGGCCGAGCTCAACTGTGTGCATCTGGGTCCGAACGGCTGCACGGTGTATGAAGAACGGCCGCTGATCTGCCGGCTGTTCGGCACTACCCCGCGCCTGCCTTGCCCCAATGGTCGCGGCCCCGCGGAAATGATCGATCCGCAGGCCGAGAAGCTGGTGCACCAGTACATCGCCAGCACCCGCCAGGTGCTGGTCTGAGCCTCAGTCCGGAATCGGCAGGCTGAGGCTTTCCTTGACCTCTTCCATAACGATGTAGCTCTTCGATTCACGCACGTGCGGCAGCTTGAGCAGGATGTCGCCGAGCAGTTTGCGATAGGAGGCCATCTCCGAAATCCGCGCCTTGACCAGATAGTCGAAGTCACCCGAGACCAGATGGCATTCCAGCACGTGCGGCAGTTTCAGCACGGCGCGGCGGAACTCCTCGAAGGTGTCGCCGGACTTGTAGTCCAGGCTGATTTCGACGAACACCAGCAGGCTGCCCTTGAGGTGCTGCGGGTTGAGCCGGGCGTTGTAGCCCATGATGATCCCTTCGCGCTCCAGGCGCCGGACCCGCTCGGTGCAGGGCGTGGTCGACAGGCCGACCTTCTCGCCCAGTTCGGTGAACGAGATCCGCCCGTCTGCCTGCAGGATCCGCAGGATGTTGCGGTCGATCTTGTCCAGCTCACGCTTGCTTTGATGCTGGGTTCTCATAGTGGATGCCCCTCCGTAAAAGCCAACCTTGCCGAGAATTGTCGCCAAATATAGGCTTTTATATAGTGAAATGCACTGGGCTTACCTTCTTATACTGCGCGCATCTACGCCATTAACAACAAATGTCAGCTGCGTGCTGCGTCGAGGGTAATCAACATGCGAGTTCTGGTACTTGGTAGCGGTGTGATCGGAACCGCCAGTGCCTACTATCTGGCACGGCAGGGTTTTGAAGTCGTCGTGGTCGACCGTCAACCGGCCGTCGCCATGGAAACCAGTTTTGCCAACGCCGGCCAGGTCTCGCCGGGTTATGCCTCGCCCTGGGCTGCACCGGGCGTGCCGCTCAAGGCCATCAAGTGGCTGCTCGAGCGCCACGCGCCCCTGGCCATCAAGGCCACCGCCGACATCGATCAATACCTGTGGATGGCGCAGATGCTGCGTAACTGCACCGCCAGCCGCTATGCCGTGAACAAGGAGCGCATGGTCCGCCTGTCCGAGTACAGTCGCGACTGCCTCGACGAACTGCGCGCCGAAACCGGTATCGCCTACGAAGGCCGCAGCCTGGGCACCACCCAGCTGTTCCGGACCCAGGCGCAGCTGGACAACGCCGCCAAGGACATCGCCGTGCTCGAACAGTCCGGCGTGCCGTACGAACTGCTCGACCGCGAAGGCATCGCCCGCGTCGAACCAGCCCTGGCCAATGTCACCGACATCCTCGCCGGCGCCCTGCGCCTGCCCAACGACCAGACCGGCGACTGCCAGCTGTTCACCACCCGCCTGGCGGAAATGGCGGTCAAGCTGGGCGTCGAGTTCCGTTTTGGCCAGGACATCCAGCGCCTGGACTTCGCGGGCGACCGCATCAACGGTGTGTGGATCGACGGCAAGCTGGAAACCGCCGACCGCTACGTGCTGGCCCTGGGCAGCTACTCGCCGCAGATGCTCAAGCCGCTGGGCATCCGCGCCCCGGTCTACCCGCTCAAGGGTTACTCGCTGACCGTGCCGATCACCGACCCGGCCATGGCCCCGACCTCGACCATTCTCGACGAGACCTACAAGGTCGCGATCACCCGCTTCGACAACCGCATCCGTGTCGGCGGCATGGCCGAGATCGCCGGTTTCGACCTGTCGCTGAACCCGCGTCGGCGCGAAACCCTGGAGATGATCGTCAACGACCTTTATCCTCGCGGCGGCGACCTGAGCCAGGCCAGTTTCTGGACCGGCCTGCGTCCGACTACCCCGGACGGTACCCCGATCGTCGGTGCCACGCCGTTCCGCAACCTGTTCCTCAACACCGGCCACGGTACACTGGGCTGGACCATGGCCTGCGGTTCCGGCCGCTTGCTGGCCGACCTGATGGCGCGTAAAAAGCCGCAGATCAGTGCCGAAGGCCTCGATATCTCTCGTTACGGCAAACAGCAGGAGCCTGCAAAGCATGCCAGTCCAGCGCCAGCTCACCAATGAGCGCATGAGTCAGATCGTTACCCACAACGGCACCGTCTACCTGGCGGGCCAGGTGGGTAACGACATGAACGCCGGGATCGAACAGCAGACCCGTGAAGCCCTGGGCAACATCGAGCGCCTACTGGATCTGGCGGGCACCGACAAGACGCGTCTGTTGTCGGTGACCATCTACCTCAAGGACATCGATGCGCATTTCCAGGGCATGAACGCGGTGTGGGACCAGTGGCTGCCCAAGGGCGTCGCCCCGGCCCGCGCCACGGTCGAGGCCAAGCTCTGCGAGCCGGAAATCCTCGTTGAACTGTCGGTGGTCGCTGCCCTGCCGTAACACGCAATCCCTCACCCGGTGCCGCTTGCGGCCTACCAGCTGCGTTCGGGCGCCGGGCTTTTTACTTCCAACCAGACTGCCCAGAAGGCTGCCGTCATGCGTCCTGCCCGTGCCCTGATCGACCTCCAAGCCCTGCGTCACAACTATCAACTGGCCCGTGAACTGTCCGGCGCCAAAGCCCTGGCCGTGATCAAGGCCGATGCCTATGGTCATGGCGCCGTGCGTTGCGCCCTGGCGCTCGAGCAACAGGCCGATGGTTTTGCCGTGGCCTGCATCGAGGAAGCCCTGGAGTTGCGGGCGGCCGGCATCAAGGCGCCGATCCTGCTGCTCGAAGGCATTTTCGAAGCCAGCGAGCTGGAGCTGATCGTCAAGCACGACCTGTGGTGCGTGGTGCATTCGTTGTGGCAGCTGGAAGCCATCGAACAGACCCGGATGAGCGCGCCGATCACCGTCTGGCTCAAGCTCGACAGCGGCATGCACCGGGTCGGCCTGCACCCCAAGGACTACCAGGCGGCCTATCAGCGCCTGTTGGCCAGCGGCAAGGTGACGCGCATCGTGCTGATGAGCCACTTCGCCCGCGCCGACGAGCTCGACAGCGGTGCCAGCAACGACCAGGTGGCGGTGTTCCAGGCCGCGCGCCAGGGCCTGAGTGCCGAGGTCAGCCTGCGCAACTCGCCGGCCGTGCTCGGCTGGCCGAACATCCCCAGTGATTGGGTACGCCCGGGCATCATGCTCTACGGCGCCACCCCGTTCGAAGTGCCACAGGCCGAGGCGGCGCGCCTGCAGCCGGTGATGACCCTGCAGTCGCGGGTCATCAGCGTGCGCGAACTGCCCGCCGGCGAGCCGGTGGGCTACGGGGCGAAATTCATCAGCCCGCGGCCGACCCGCGTGGGCGTGGTTGCCATGGGTTACGCCGACGGCTACCCGCGCCAGGCACCCACCGGTACCCCGGTGCTGGTGGCCGGCAAGCGCAGCCAGCTGATCGGCCGGGTGTCCATGGACATGCTCTGCATCGACCTGACCGACGTGCCCGAAGCCGGCGTCGGCAGCCCGGTGGAATTGTGGGGCAAGAACGTGCTGGCCAGCGATGTGGCGCTGCAGGCCGGGATGATCCCGTATCAGATTTTCTGCAACCTCAAGCGCGTTCCCCTGGACTATATCGACGAGTGAAACGCCAAAGCGGACAGGCTGCGGGTCGAAGTGTTGTAAATACTGAACGCTGTTGCGATGATACGTTCAATTTCGACCCCACTCGTTCGTTTAGGAGGCGCAAGCTTTGGACGTCGGTGAACGACTGCAAGCCATCCGCAAGCTCAAGGGCCTGTCTCAGCGTGAACTCGCCAAGCGCGCGGGTGTCACCAACAGCACCATCTCGATGATCGAGAAGAACAGCGTCAGCCCTTCGATCAGCTCGCTGCGCAAGGTGCTGGGTGGCATTCCGATGTCCATGGTCGAGTTCTTTTCCGAAGAGCTGCAACCTGAAAACCCCACGCAGATCGTCTACAAGGCCCACGAGCTGATCGACATCTCCGACGGTGCAGTGACCATGAAGCTGGTCGGCAAGGCGCACCCGAGCCGGGCCATCGCCTTTCTCAACGAAGTCTATCCACCGGGCGCCGATACCGGTGAAGAGATGCTCACCCACGATGGCGAAGAAACCGGCATCCTCCTCGAAGGCCGCCTGGAGCTGGTGGTGGGGCTGGAAACTTTTATCCTCGAAGCGGGCGACAGCTACTATTTTGAAAGTACCAAGCCGCACCGCTTCCGCAATCCTTACGATGAGCCAGCCCGGCTGATCAGTGCGGCAACCCCGGCCAACTTCTAAGGTGTTGCGCGCGCGGCGGATTGTCGCGGCTAAGACCCTTTGGACTCTAGGGTTGTTTCGGTAAGGCAGGGTTCCCGTTATACTTGCGCCGCCTGCGAAACCGTGGCCGCGGGCGTGACTAGCCACCATGAGGGTGTACGCGTGAATCTAATCAAGAAAATGCTGGCCGTACCAGCTGCCGTATTGGCCCTTTGGGCAGTCAGCGCACAAGCTGCGACCAACGACGACATCGCCAAGCGGCTGGAACCGGTCGGCCAGGTGTGTGTTCAGGGTCAGGAATGCAAGGGCATGGAAGTGGCTGCCTCCGCCGGTGGTGGCGGTGCCAAGACCCCGGACGAAATCATCGCCAAGCACTGTAACGCCTGCCACGGCAGCGGCCTGCTGGGCGCGCCGAAAATCGGCGACACCGCCGCCTGGAAAGAGCGTGCCGACCACCAGGGTGGTCTGGACGGCATCCTGGCCAAGGCGATCACCGGCATCAACGCCATGCCGCCAAAAGGCACCTGCGCCGACTGCTCGGATGACGACCTCAAGGGCGCCATCAAGAAGATGTCCGGCCTGTAAGCCTGCGCTTTCCCGGCAAAGCCCGCCTTGTGCGGGCTTTGTCGTTTCTGGCACTGGCCAGGGGAGCAAACTCGGGCCATGCTCGGTCGAACCTGCAAGGACGACCAGGAGGCACCGATGACGCAACGCTGCTCGATCGAAATGGCCGTGGACCAGGTGCTGGCGCGGTTGCCGACGCATATTCACATGGGTCTGCCCCTGGGATTGGGCAAGCCCAATGCCTTCGTCAACGCGCTGTACGCACGCATCCGCCAGTTGCCGGAGCGACGTCTGACAATCTACACCGCCCTGAGCCTCGGGCGGCCTGATCTGGGTGACGGTTTGCAGCGACGCTTTCTCGAACCCTTTGTCGAGCGGGTGTTCGCCGATTATGAAGAGCTCGATTACCTGGGCGACCTGCGCAAGGACAGCATGCCGCCCAATATCCGCGTCGAGCAGTTCTTCATGCAGCCCGGCAGCCTGCTGCACAGCAGCATGGCCCAGCAGGACTATGTCAGCAGCAACTACAGCCACGCGGCGCGGGACATCAATGCCAAGGGCCTGAACCTGATCGCCCAACTGGTGGCGCAGGACGCACAGCACCCGGAACTCCTGAGCCTGAGCTGCAACCCGGACATCACCCTCGACCTGCTGCCGATGATCGCTCGGCGCCGGGCGGCGGGCGAGACCATCCTGCTGTTGGGCCAGGTGCATGCCGAACTGCCCTACATGCCGGGCGCCTGCGAGCTGCCCCGGCAGGACTTCGACCTGCTGATCGATACGGTCGAGCAGCGGCGCCTGTTCTCGACGCCGAACATGCCGGTCACCACCCAGGACCACTTCATCGGCCTGCACGCCAGCACCCTGGTGCGCGACGGAGGCACCTTGCAGATCGGTATCGGCGCCATGGGCGATGCGCTGACGGGCGCGTTGCTGGCCCGAGACGCGGATAACCCGGCGTACCAGGCCCTGATGGCCGATATCGACCTGCAGCCCTGGCAGCGCCTGATCGAGCGCGAAGGCGGCACCGCAGCCTTCGACCAGGGCCTGTACGGCTGCAGCGAGATGTTCGTCAACGGCCTGCTGGCGCTGGTCGAGGCGGGCATCGTCCGGCGACCGGTGTACGCCGATGAGCAACGCCAGCAGGCCGCCAACGCCGGCCAGCTGGATGACCAGGGTGTGCTGGTGCATGGCGGTTTCTTCCTCGGGCCCCGTTCGTTCTACCAGCGCCTGCGTGAAATGCCCCTGGCGATGCGCAGGCGCTTTGCCATGAGTGCTATCAGCTACATCAACGAACTGTACGGCCAGGAGCCGCTCAAGCGCCTGCAGCGCCGCGATGCGCGCTTTATCAACACGGCGTTCATCATGACCCTGATGGGCGCCGGCGTGGCTGACCAGCTGGAAGACGGCCGAGTGCTCAGCGGCGTGGGCGGGCAGTACAACTTCGTCACCCAGGGCCACGCCCTGGAGGGCGGCCGCTCGATCCTGCTGCTGCGCAGCTGGCGCGAATCGGGCGGCGAGGTCAGCTCCAATCTGGTCTGGGGCTACGGTCATTGCACCATCCCGCGTCACTTGCGCGATGTGGTGGTGACCGAATACGGCATCGCCGACCTGCGCGGGCAGACCGATGCCGAGGTGATTGCCCGGTTGCTGGCGATCAGTGATTCACGGTTCCAGGCCGAGCTGATGGAACAGGCGAAAAAGGCCGGCAAGCTGGCGCCGGGGTTCGCGCTTGAGGCGCGCTTCAGCGACAACACGCCGCAACGTCTGGAGGCCTTGCGCAAACGTCATGCGCAGTTGTTTGCGGAGTACCCGCTGGGCAGCGACTTCACGGCAGAGGAGCGGGATGTGTTGCGGGCGCTGAACTGGCTCAAGAGCAAGTTCAAGTTGAGCGAGGTGCTGGAGCTGGGCAAGGCGGCGCTCGATGCGCCGGCGCCTGAAGCCTATCCCGCGCAGTTGGCGCGCATGGGGCTGGCGCGGCCGGAAGGGCTCAAGGAGGAGTTGTACCAGCGCTTGTTGCTGGCGGGGTTGCAGGCGACGGTGGTCGCTTGATGGACCTATCGCGGGACAAGCCCGCTCCCACGGGGCTGGTAAAAACCCCTGTGGGAGCGGGCTTGCCCCGCGATGAATACGCCACCGATTACTCGATGAAGGTAACCACACCGCCTTCCAGCGACTTGACCCGGGCCAGCGACTCGACGCGGTAGCCCTGGCTGTCCAGCTCGGCGCGGCCGCCCTGGAACGACTTCTCGATGACGATACCCAGGCCGGCAACGGTGGCGCCGGCCTGCTTGATGATCGAGATCAGCGCCTGGGAGGCTTTGCCGTTGGCCAGGAAGTCGTCGATCACCAGCACGCGGTCGCTGCTGTTGAGGTGGCGCGGAGAGATCGCCACGGTGTTTTCGGTCTGCTTGGTGAACGAGTACACCGAGGCGGTCAGCAGGTTCTCGGTCAGGGTCAGCGACTGGTGCTTGCGCGCGAAAATCACCGGTACGCCCAGCTTCAGGCCGGTCATCACCGCCGGGGCAATGCCCGAGGCTTCGATGGTAACGATCTTGGTGACGCCCGAGTCGGCGAACAGACGGGCGAATTCGTCGCCGATCAGTTGCATCAGCGCAGGGTCGATCTGATGGTTGAGAAACGCATCGACTTTGAGAACCTGATCGGAAAGCACGATGCCTTCTTCGCGAATCTTCTGGTGCAGTGCTTCCACTGTGGTAATTCCTCGATGTAGCAAGAGTGGCCACGGCAATACGCCGCGACAAAGGTTGATTATCTAACGTTTGAGCATGGCGCGGATATCGGCCAGTGCATTATTGCCGCGAGCGGCTTTCACTTCGACAGGGGCATCGTCCAGGCCTTCCCAGGCCAGGTCGTCGTCGGGCAGCTCGTCGAGGAAGCGGCTCGGCGCACAATCGATGATCTCGCCGTACTGCTTGCGCTTGGCGGCAAAGGTGAAGGCCAGGGTCTGGCGTGCGCGGGTGATGCCCACGTAGGCCAGGCGGCGTTCTTCTTCGATCGTGTCGGCTTCGATGCTGGAACGGTGAGGAAGGATCTCTTCTTCCATACCGATGATGAACACATAGGGGAACTCCAGCCCCTTGGAGGCATGCAGGGTCATCATCTGCACGCCCTCGGCACCGTCCTCTTCCTCTTGCTGGCGCTCGAGCATGTCGCGCAGCACCAGCTTGCCGATGGCGTCCTCGATGGTCATGTCGCCGTCCTCGTCCTTCTCCAGCGTGTTTTTCAACGCGTCGATCAGGAACCAGACGTTGCCCATGCGGAAGTCCGCGGCCTTGTCGCTGGAGCTGTTGGTGCGAATCCAGGTCTCGTAGTCGATGTCCATGATCATGCTGCGCAGGGCGGCGATCGGGTCTTCCATGGCGACCTGCTCGCGGACCTTGTCCATCCAGCGCTTGAAGCGCTCCAAGCGGTCGGTGAAGCGGCTGTCCAGGTGCTCGCGCAGGCCCAGCTCCTCGCTGGCGGCATACATCGAGATCTTGCGCTCGGTGGCGTAGTTGCCGAGCTTTTCCAGGGTGGTCGAGCCGATTTCCCGGCGTGGTACGTTGATCACCCGCAGGTAGGCGTTGTCGTCGTCCGGGTTCACCAGCAGGCGGAAGTAGGCCATCAGGTCCTTCACTTCCTGGCGGCCGAAGAAGCTGTTGCCGCCGTTCATGCGGTACGGCACCTGGTGGTGCTGGAGCTTGAGCTCCATCAGCTTGGCCTGGTAGTTGCCGCGGTAAAGGATCGCGAAGTCGCTGTAGGGGCGGTCGGTACGCAGGTGCAGGCTGAGGATCTCCATGGCCACCCGCTCGCACTCGGCGTCTTCGTTCTTGCAACGGATCACGCGGATCTCGTCGCCGTGGCCCATTTCACTCCACAGCTGCTTTTCGAAGGCGTGCGGGTTGTTGGCGATCAGCACGTTGGCGCAGCGCAGGATGCGGCTGGTGGAGCGGTAGTTCTGCTCCAGCATCACCACTTTCAGCGACGGGTAGTCTTCCTTGAGCAGCATCAGGTTTTCCGGCCGCGCGCCACGCCAGGCGTAGATCGACTGGTCGTCGTCGCCGACCACGGTGAACTGGTTGCGCGTGCCGATCAGCATCTTCACCAACAGGTATTGGCTGGCGTTGGTGTCCTGGTATTCGTCCACCAGCAGGTAACGCACACGGTTCTGCCACTTTTCGAGGATGTCGGCGTGTTCCTCGAACAGCTTTACCGGCTGCAGGATGAGGTCGTCGAAGTCCACCGCATTGAACGCCTTGAGGGTGCGCTGGTAGTGCGAGTAGACGATCGCGGCCATCTGCTCCTTGGGATTGCGGGCCTTTTCCAGGGCTTCAGGCGGCAGGATCAGGTCGTTCTTCCAGGCGCCGATCATGTTCTTGATCTCGTCGACGCCGTCGTCGCCCGAGTATTCCTTCTGCATGATGTCGGTCATCAGGGCCTTGACGTCGGTCTCGTCGAAGATCGAGAAGCCCGGCTTGTAGCCCAGCCGCGCATGCTCCTTGCGGATGATGTTCAGGCCCAGGTTGTGGAAGGTCGATACGGTCAGGCCGCGTCCCTCGCCTTTGCGCAGCAGGGTACCGACCCGTTCTTTCATCTCCCGCGCGGCCTTGTTGGTGAAGGTCATGGCCACGATGTACTGCGCGCGGATCCCGCAGTTCTGGATCAGGTGCGCGATCTTGCGGGTGATCACGCTGGTTTTGCCGGAGCCGGCACCGGCGAGCACCAAAAGAGGGCCGCCGACGTAGCTCACGGCTTCTTGTTGCCGGGGATTGAGTCGGGACATGAAAAAACCGGGGTCGCTAGAAAAATAGCCGCGCATTTTAGCAGGGGTGGAAAGATTCTGCCGCGACCGTCTGACAGTGTGACGTACTGCGCGATCTAATAATTGCTGCTTTTGTAACTTTCCCGCAGGATGCGTGGCTGAAACCTGCGGGATGTCGGCAAAGGAATGGCTCGACTTTAAGTGAAAATCATTTTCACTAATGGTTTAGGATGACTGTTCTCGCCGCCCATCGTCATTTTGACTGTGTCCACGTCCTAAGGAGCCCGCTTGTCTACGCCTGTCGAACCCTTGCGTTTGCTCTTGTTGGCCGACGAGTCAGAGTGGGCGGCGGCCTTGCGCGATTGCCTGGCGCCGCTGGCGGGTAGCGTGGTGATGTTGACCGCGCCGAACTGGGAGGCAGTCGACAGCCTGTTTGCCCATGACCGCAATGCCCTGGTACTGGCCACCCCGCAACTGCAACCGGCCCCCGGGCGCTGCATATTGCCGATGGTCCTGCTGCTCGAGCACGAGCCGCCGGTGCCGCCGCCGGGCGTCAGCGACTGGCTGATCCTCGACCGCCTGAACACCGACACCCTGCGCCGCTGCCTGCGCCATGTGCGTGAGCGTGGTGTGCTGGAGGCGACCCTGCAACGCCTGGCCGAACAGGATCCGTTGACCGGCATCGCCAACCGCCAGGGCTTCCAGACCCTGCTGGCCGCGCGCCTGGCCGACAACGACGGCCGTGGCGTGGCCCTCGGCCACCTGGACCTGGACAACTTCCGCCATGCCAACGATGCCCTCGGTCATCAGGCTGGTGACCGGCTGATCCTGCAGGTGGTGGGGCGGCTCAAGAGCCAGCTGGAAGCCGGCGACCAACTGGCGCGCCTGGGCAGCGACGAATTCGCCTTGCTGATCGACACCCGCCGCGAGCCCCAGCGGGCCGAGTGGATGGCCGAACGCATCACCGAGGCGCTGGCAGAACCCTACTGGGTCGATGGCGAGAGCCTGTTGATCGGTTGCAGCCTGGGGGTGGCCCATGCCCGCGCCCAGGGCGGCGCCGACCCGTTGATGTGGCATGCGCATATCGCCATGCAACAGGCCAAGGGCACCCAGGGTTGCACCTTTCATATCTTCAACGAGCGGATCAACCGCAATGCGCGCAGTCTGGCGGACCTGGAAAGCGAACTGCGTCGGGCCCTGCGCCGCGATGAGCTGGAGCTGCACTACCAGCCGCGCCTGGACCTGGCCGACGGCCACATCGTCGGCCTGGAAGCACTGGTGCGCTGGCGCCATGCCGAACGCGGCCTGCTGCCGCCCAGCGAGTTCGTACCGCTGGCCGAGCAGAGCGGGTTGATCGTGCCCCTGGGCTACTGGGTCATCTCCCGCGCCCTGCGCGACATGCAGGCCTTGCGTGAGCGGGGCCTGGCACCGCTGCACATGGCGGTGAACCTGTCGTTCCGGCAGTTCCAGGACAGCCAGTTGCTGGCGACCCTGAGCCGCTTGATCATCGAACATGGTGTCGATGCGCGTTGGCTGGAATTCGAACTGACCGAAACCGCCGTGATGCGTCGCAACGACCTGGTCAAACAGACCATGGACGCCCTCAGTCGCCTGGGCGTGCGCTTTTCCCTGGATGATTTCGGCACCGGCTTCTCGTCATTCGTCCACCTCAACAGCCTGCCGATCACCTTGCTCAAGGTCGATCGCAGCTTTGTCGGCGGCATGGAGCAGCGCGAAGAGAACCGCAAGCTGGTGCACGCCATGATCAACCTGGCACACAACCTCAACCTCGAGGTGGTCGCCGAAGGCGTGGAAAGCCCGGAGCAGATGGACCTGCTGCGCAGTTTCAACTGCGACCAGGTCCAGGGCTTTCTGATCAGCCGACCGTTGCCTATCGATGAACTGATGGATTTCCTGCTGGCTGGTGCCCGGCCGCAATCGGCGGCCCTTTAGGCGTCATCAGGCGCTTCATCCGCCATTCGAACGCCAGGGTCAGGCTGATCGCCGCACAGGCCAGGCCCAGGGCCAGGCCCCACCACACGCCCACAGCGCCCATGCCCCAGGAGAAGGCCAGCAGCCAGGCCGCCGGGGCACCGATCACCCAGTAGCAGAACAGGCCGACCAGGAAGGTGGTCTTGGCGTCCTTGAGGCCGCGGATCGAACCCATGGCGATGGTCTGCACACCGTCGAACAGCTCGAACCAGGCGGCGACCATCAGCAGGCTCACGGCCAGCTGGATGACATCGGCGAAGGCCGGGTCGTCATGGTCGAGGAACAGCCCCACCAGCGGCTCCGGCAGCAGCCAGAACAGTATCGCGAAGGCCAGCATCATCGAGGCGCCAAAGCCGATCCCGACCCGTCCGGCATGCCGCGCGCCGGGCAGATCACCGCCGCCGTAGTAGAGCCCGACGCGCATGGTCACGGCATAGGACAACCCGGCGGGGATCATGAACGCGGTGGAGACGATCTGCAGGGCGATCTGGTGGGCCGCGAGTTCGGTGCTGCCCAGCACCCCCATGCACAGGGCGGCGAAGGCGAACAGGCCGACTTCCACGGTGTAGGTGCCGCCGATCGGCAGGCCCAGGCGCCACAGTTCACGCAAGGCCGCCCACGACGGGCGGCTCAGGCCCTGGCGGATCGGATAGGGGTTGTAGGCCGGGTGCCAGCGGATGTACAGGGCCATGGCCACCGCCATGCAGTTGGCAACGATCGCCGTCACCAGGCCGATACCGACCAGGCCCAGCTTGGGCAGGCCGAACATGCCTTCGATCAGGGCATAGTTGAGCAGGAAGTTGGCCACGGTGCCGACCAGGCTGATCACCATGACCGGCGCCGAGCGGCCCAGGGCGCTGGTGAAGCCGCGCAGGGCCATGAAGCTCAGGTAGCCGGGCAGGGCGAAGGGCAATAGCAGCAGGAACTGGCCGGCCGCCTGGACGTTGTCCGGGCTTTGGCCGAGCAGCAACAGCACCGGCTCCAGGTTCCACAGCACCAGGGCCGCCACCAGCGCCATCGCCCAGGCCAGCCACAGCCCGGCCTGGGTCAGGCGGGCGGCGCCCAGGGTATCGCCGGCGCCCTTGCGAATCGCCACCAGGGTCCCGACCGCGGCAATCACGCCCAGGCAGAAAATCGATACGAACGAATAGCTGGCCGCGCCCAGGCCGCCACCGGCCAGGGCCTGGGGGCTGATGCGGGCCATCATCAGGGTGTCGGTCAGCACCATCAGCATGTGCGCCAGCTGCGAGGCGATCAGGGGACCGGCCAGGCGCAGAAGGGCCTTGAGTTCATGAGTGGGTGCGGCCTGCATTGAATCGTCCTTTTTCTGACACGACATGGGTGAAAGTCTTGGATTCTCGCCCTTTGCAGAGTTATCCACAAAAGGATAATAACGATCGTTGGCATGATTAAAACTCATGCAGGTATGATCATCTACATCGTTGTGGAGGAGCGCCCATGTCTCGTCGTTTACCGCCGTTATATGCGTTGAGAGCCTTCGAAGCGGCTGCCAGGCACAGCTCCTTCACCCGCGCCGGGGATGAGTTATCGATCACCCAGAGCGCGGTCAGCCGGCATATTCGCACCCTCGAAGAGCACTTTGCCTGCCGTCTGTTCGTGCGCAATGGCCGCAGCTTGCAGCTGACCGAAGCCGCCCGTCTGCTGCTGCCCGGCGTGCGCGAGGGCTTTGCCGCGCTGGAGCGCGCCTGCAATACCCTGCGTAGCGAAGATGACATTTTGCGCATGAAGGCCCCTTCGACCCTGACCATGCGCTGGTTGCTGGCCCGGCTCAGTCGCTTTCGCCACCTGCAACCGGGCAATGAGGTGCAACTGACCAGCGCCTGGATGGACGTCGACCATGTCGATTTCAATCACGAACCTTTCGACTGCGCGGTGCTGCTCGGTGACGGGCACTTTCCACCGGACTGGGAAGTGGCCCGGTTGTTTTCCGAGTTGCTGATCCCGGTCGGTGCGCCCGAGCTGCTGGCCGAAGGGCCCTGGGATGCCCGGCGCCTGGCCGGTGTCGAATTGCTCCATCCGACCCCGGACAAACGCGACTGGCGCAGCTGGCTGGCACGTATGGGCCTGACCGACAAGGTCTCGCTCAAGGGCGGGCAGGTGTTCGACACCCTGGAGTTGGGCATGATCGCCGCGGCGCGGGGATATGGGGTGTCCATGGGCGATTTGCTGATGGTGGCCGAAGACGTGGCCCAGGGGCGCTTGAGCCTGCCCTGGCCGACGGCGGTGGCCAGTGGCCTGGATTACTATCTGGTGTGGCCCAAGACCCGGCCGGGC
Source organism: Pseudomonas sp. BJa5 (assembly GCF_030272875.2). NCBI lineage: Bacteria > Pseudomonadati > Pseudomonadota > Gammaproteobacteria > Pseudomonadales > Pseudomonadaceae > Pseudomonas > Pseudomonas sp. BJa5. The sequence goes on along the minus strand of NZ_JALRNG020000004.1, from coordinate 120,253 downwards.
GGAGAGCGGCTGCGGCGGTTGAGTGATTTTCTGCAGGGGGAGGCGGATGCGATGGCGTTGCCCAAGGTTGAGATTCTAGGGTGTTCCTGAGATCGCTATCGCGGGGCAAGTCGAGTCGTCGCACCGCCGCTCCCACGGTGGGAGCGGGCTTGCCCCGCGATGAGGCCCTTACAGCCCAGGCACACCCAACGCTTGGGCACAGGCCTGCAACGACCGCTGCTCGCTCTGCGCATACAACGCCAGCTCATCCTGCACCGACTTGCCCAGCGCCTGTTCGAAGGCATCGCGATTGTCATTGCTGCCGTATTCGCTCTGGGCATCATCACCCAGGTTGGACTGGAAGATCCCTGCGGCACTGACCGGCAGGAAGTCTTCGTACACCAGTGCCTCGAAGTGCACATGTCCGGCGTCGATCAGACCCTGCAATGAAGTCGGGCGCTGGCTATCGCCGCGCGCTGCCAACCCGCGCTCGGTCGGGAAGTAGCGGAAGTACGCCAGGCCCTGTTCACGCATCTGCGCCAGGTCATCCGGGAAGGCCTGGAAGCTGTCCTTGAGCAGGCTCATGTAGCGGTCGGCGTTGGCCTCGGCCGGTACGCCACCCAGTGCAGCGCGGGCGGCATCGAGCAACTGGTCGTAGCGCTGGCGGCCTTTAGGGGTAAGCGCCGCACCACGCTGTTCGATTTCACCGAAGCGCGCGGTGTGACTACCACCGGCGGCGCCCTGTTGATCGCTGAACGCGACTTTTTCCTGCAGCGCCTTGAAGCTGGTCTGACGCAGCAGGATCGGGTGGCGACGAGGTGGCGGTCCTTCGATCACGGCCTTGGGTGGGATGCCCTTGGCCGGCATGCCGAGCTGGATGGCATCGATGTCCAGGGTGCGAGGCGTCAGGTGGTTGATGTGCGGGCCCTTGAAGGCCACCACATCGGCGATCAGGCGATGCTGGTCGTGCAGTTGCTGGTACTGCTCGGCGCTGACGGTCGCGTCCTGGTGCCAGCGGAAGGTGTGCAGGGCTTCGTCGACGAAAGTGTTGGCATCATTGGCGTTCAGGCCGCCATCACGTTCGAACTGCTGGATAAGCTCCAGTGCGCGCGGAGTGAAGATCTGCCGTTTGGCAAGGATCGTTCGCGCCAGTTCACGCAAGGCCGGGTTATCGATCAGTTCCAGGCGCAACAGCGAGGTGAAGACCCGGAACGGGCTGATGTGCAGCGATTGTTCGTGCACGGCACGAAAGGCGGTGGAGTGCACCGGCACGCCGGCCGAGCTGAGGTCGTAGTAGCCCACCGGCTGCATGCCCATCACGGCGAACAGGCGGGCGATGGTGGCCAGTTCTTCGGCCGTGCCGACGCGGATGGCGCCGTGGCGCTCCTGGTCCAGGCGCTCGATTTCGCCGGTCCAGCGCAGGGCCTGGGCCACCTCGGGCTGCTCGGCCATGACCTGCTGGTTGATCTCGCTCACCAGCGACAACAGCGTGCCGTAGAGTGGCACTTCTTGCTTGTACATGAGCGACATGGCGGCCGAGAACTGCGCGCGAATGCTGTCCGGGCTGACGAAATCTTGAGCGGGCATCGAAAGCTTCCTGGTGAGTGGGCACCCCTACATGAAAGCGAGGAATGCAGCGCTCCCGCAAGCGAAAAAAAGTCGATCAGTCATTCCGTTATTTCTTGATCTGCGGGCGCCAGTTCCGCCGCGATCCAGTCGACCAGGGCGCGCACCTTGGGGACTTCCGCCGCATGTTCGGCAAATGCCAGGAAATGCGCGCCGTTGCTGCGCATGCTGTGCTGCCAGGGCACGATCAACTTGCCTTCGGCCAGTTCCTGGGCCACCAGGTAGCGCGGCACCAGGGCCACGCCGCAACCGGCCTGGGCGGCGCTCAGGCTCATATAGAAGGTGTCGAAGCGTGGCCCGTGGTAGCTGTGGGCCGAATGCAGGCCCTGTTCGAGAAACCATTCGTGCCAGGCTTCGGGACGCGAGGTGCTTTGCAGCAGCACCAGCTCGGACAGCTCGCTGGCGTCCTTGAGGGTACGGCCCTGCAACAGCTCTGGCGCGCAGACGGGCAGTACCTCCTCGCCGAACAGCTCGACACAGGTAGCCCCCGGCCAGGTGCCCTGGCCGAAGAAGAACACCACGTCGGCCTTGCCCTGCAACAGGGCGAAGGGCTCCATTTCGTTGCGGATGTCCAGGTGGATGTTCGGGTGGCGCTTGCCGAAGCCCTTGAGGTGCGGAATCAGCCAGCGCACGCCGAAACTCGGTTGGGTGGCGACCTTCAGTACTTCGGTCTGCTGGCCATAGGAAAGGATGTAGCGGCTGGACATGTCGACCTGGGTGAGAATCTTGTTGACCTCGGCCAGGTACAGGGCGCCTGCTGGTGTCAGTTGCAGGCGACGGCGGATGCGCAGGAACAGGTGATGGCGAAGCATCTCCTCCAGCTGCGCGACCTGCTTGCTCACCGCACTCTGGGTCAGGTGCAGTTCCTCGGCGGCGCGGGTGAAGCTCAGGTGCCGGGCGGCGGCCTCGAAACACTGCAGGGCGGCCATCGAGGGCACCAGACGTTTGGACATAGCGGTCTCTGAACAGGTGGATCATTACCTGGCGGAATGATATGCAGAATAAAGGTCGTTTGTTGCGCCAGAGTGATCGGATTAATACTGATCCCGATCACTAATTCAACCACTCATCGCATGCAGGAGAAGAAAATGGTTGATGGACTGCTTGACCGCCTCGGTGTCCCGGCCAGTGCCTACACCCAGGGCAACCATCCCGTTCACACCCCGATCGATGGCAGCGCGATTGCCTCGGTGCACCTGGAAAGCAAAGCCCAGGTCGTAGCCAAGATCGACAAGGCCGAGCAGGCATTCCAGGCCTGGCGCAATGTTCCGGCCCCCCGTCGCGGTGAGTTGATTCGCCTGTTCGGCGAAGTACTGCGCGAATACAAGGCCGAGCTGGGCGAACTGGTCTCCATCGAAGCCGGCAAGATCACCCAGGAAGGCCTGGGCGAAGTGCAGGAAATGATCGACATCTGCGACTTCGCCGTCGGCCTGTCGCGCCAGCTGTACGGTCTGACCATCGCCTCCGAGCGTCCGGGCCACCACATGCGTGAAACCTGGCACCCGCTGGGTGTGGTCGGGGTGATCAGCGCCTTCAACTTCCCGGTTGCGGTCTGGGCCTGGAACACCTCGCTGGCCCTGGTCTGCGGCAATGCCGTGGTGTGGAAACCGTCGGAGAAGACCCCGCTCACCGCCCTGGCGTGCCAGGCCCTGTTCGAAAAGGCCCTGAAAGCCTTCGGTGACGCGCCAGAAGGCCTGAGCCAGCTGATCATCGGTGACCGTGACGCCGGCGAAGCCCTGGTCGATGACCCGCGTGTACCGCTGGTCAGCGCTACCGGCAGCACCCGCATGGGCCGTGAAGTCGGTCCGCGTGTGGCCGCCCGCTTTGGCCGCAGCATCCTCGAACTGGGTGGCAACAACGCCATGATCCTGGCGCCGAGCGCCGACCTGGACCTGGCCGTGCGCGGCATCCTGTTCAGCGCCGTCGGCACCGCCGGCCAGCGTTGCACCACCCTGCGCCGCCTGATCGTGCACCGTTCGATCAAGGACGAGGTGGTGGCCCGGGTCAAGGCTGCCTACGCCAAGGTACGTATTGGCGACCCACGCAAGGAAAACCTGGTCGGCCCGCTGATCGACAAGCTGTCGTTCAACGCCATGCAGGATGCCCTGGCCCGTGCCCGCGACGAAGGCGGCCAGGTGTTCGGTGGCGAGCGCCAACTGCAGGATCAGTACCCGAACGCCTACTACGTGGCCCCGTCCATCGTCGAAATGCCGGCCCAGAGCGCGGTGGTGCGTCACGAGACCTTCGCCCCGATCCTCTATGTGCTGGCCTACGACGACTTCGAAGAAGCCCTGCGCCTGAACAACGAAGTGCCACAAGGCCTGTCCTCGTGCATCTTCACCACCGACCTGCGTGAGGCCGAGCGCTTCCAGAGCGCCTCGGGCAGCGACTGCGGCATCGCCAACGTCAACATCGGCACCAGTGGTGCGGAGATCGGTGGCGCCTTCGGTGGCGAGAAGGAGACCGGAGGTGGTCGCGAGTCGGGTTCCGATTCCTGGAAGGCCTATATGCGCCGGCAGACCAACACGGTTAACTACTCCCGTGAGCTGCCGCTGGCCCAGGGGATTGTGTTCGACTGATACGCGCGTCGAAGTCATCGCGGGGCAAGCCCGCTCCTACAGCCCGTAGGAGCGGGCTTGCCCCGCGATTGGGCCCACCACCGAACAAGAACAATGAAGGAAGCCAGCCATGCCAGAGCTGCGTCAACAATGTCTGTGGGAACACGTCACCAGGCTCGCCACTCCGGTGCAAACGCTGGCCACCGAACTCAAGGCCGACGTCTGCGTCATCGGCGGCGGCATCACCGGCCTGAGCGCCGCGCTGCACCTGCTGGAGCAGGGCAAGTCGGTCATCCTGCTGGAAGCCTGGAAGATCGGTCATGGCGGCTCCGGCCGTAACGTCGGCCTGGTCAACGCCGGCACCTGGATTCGTCCCGACGACGTCGAGGCCACCCTTGGCCAGCAACAGGGCAGCCGCCTGAACAAGGTGCTGGGCGAAGCGCCGGCCGAAGTGTTCGCCACCATCAAGCGCCTGGGTATCGAGTGCCAGGCTCACAACACCGGCACCCTGCACATGGCCCACAACGCCACGGGCGTGGCCGACCTCGAAGCCCGTCACCAGCAGTGGAGCCGTCGCGGCGCCGATGTCGAACTGCTCACCGGTGCGCGCTGCGAGGAATACTGCGGTACCGACAAGATTTCCGCCGCGCTGCTCGACCGCCGCGCCGGCACCATCAACCCCATGGCCTACACCCAGGGCCTGGCCGCCGCCGTTGCGCGCCTGGGCGGGCAGATCTTCCAGCAATCGGCTGTCCAAGGGCTGGAACGTGAAGGCCGTGGCTGGCGGGTGAAGACCGCCAAGGGCTCGGTCAGCGCCGAGAAGGTGGTGATCTCCACCGGCGCCTACACCGAAGGCGACTGGACCACCCTGCAGAAACATTTCTTCCGCGGTTACTACTACCAGGTCGCCTCGACACCGTTGCACGGCACGGCTGCCGACAACGTGCTCAAGCACGGCCAAGGCTCCTGGGACACGCGCACGGTACTCAGCAGCATTCGCCGCGATGACGAGGGCCGCCTGCTGCTCGGCAGCTTGGGTCGGGTCGACAACAAGCCGAGCTGGTTCATCCGCAGTTGGGCCGACCGCATCCAGAACCACTACTTCCCGCAACTGGGCAAGGTCGAGTGGGAAATGCACTGGACCGGCTGCATCGACTTCACCCCCGATCACCTGATGCGCCTGTTCGAGCCGGCCCCGGGGCTGGTGGCCGTGACCGGCTACAACGGTCGCGGCAACACCACCGGCACGGTGATTGGCAAGGCCTTTGCCCAGTTCCTGCTGCAGGACAACCCGGATGCCTTGCCGATTCCGTTCTCGGCGATGAAACCGGTGTCGGCCCCGGCGCTGCGCACCGGCTTCTACGAAACCGGGTTCTCGCTGTATCACGCCGGGCAGTGCTTGCGCGTGGTGCTGTAAGCGTTACTTGTGCAGCCAGCTGAGAAAGCCGCCTTTCTTGATGGCTGCCGGTTTTTGCTCCAGCAGCGACTGCCGGGTTTGCTGGCGGATACGTTGCAGCTTGATCAGCGCGGTCTTGACCTCGCCGCGCTGTTCCAGGCAGCTGCGCACTTGGGCCTTGTCGATGCGGTAGAGGATGCAACTGGTCAAGGTGCGGAACTCGGCGCTGGAATCGTCGGCTTCCAACAGGCCTTCCAGACCGAGGATCTCGGCGGGGCCCATGCGTCCGGCCTCGATCAGCTTGTCGCCATCGCGAATGTTGGCTGACACCACGCCGGTGCCGATCACCAGCAGATAGTCCGAACTGTCGCCCACGCCCAGGATCACCTGGTCGACCAGGTATTCCACGGCCGTCATGCGCTGGCTGAGGTTGTCTTTTTCCTCGTTGCTCAGCGAGCGGAAGATCCGCACATCCTCCAGCAGTGCGCGTTGCCGGCTCCAGGCCTGGGGCGGCAGGGTGTCGCTGTTCCAGACCACGCCTGCCGCCTCCAGGTGGCGGTGGGCGAGGTCGAACATGTGGTTGCGTACCTCGGCCTTCTGGCCCATGGCGCTGACGAAACCACTGGCCTCATACTCGACCGATTCGAGGGTCGAGCTCTTGATGGTCACCTTGGGGGCCGGGTTGGCCAGCAGCACTCGGGTGCCCTGCAGGGTTTTTTCCAGGGCGTCGAATACCCGGCGCGGGCGCACTTTGGCCGGCACCACCACAGTGATGGAGACGCCATGTACATCGTTCGGCTGGCTGAAATTGAGCAGCTTGGCCTTGGCCGCCACCGAGTTGGGAATCACCGCCATGCTGCCGTTGCTGGTCAGCAGCCGGGTGGCGCGCCAGTCGATCTCGATCACCTTGCCTTCGGTGCCGTCGATGCTGATCGAGTCGCCGAGTTGATAGGGCCGGGTGGTGTTGAGGACGATGCCGGAAAATACATCGCTCAGGGTGCTTTGCAGGGCCAGGCCGATGACGATGGCCATGACCCCGGAGGTGGCCAGCAGCCCCTTGACCGGTAGCTGCAGGACATAGGCGGCTGCGGCCACCATGGCGACCAGGAAGATCAACGCCCCCAGCACGTCCTGCAGCAACCGCCCGGTATGGCCGTTGCGTGCGCCGAGGATCACGCCGATGAGGATGGTCATGGTGCGCGCACCGAATAGCCACCAGCCAATGCCCAGCGCGGTCGCCAGCAGGTTGCGCGGCACGTCATCGACCCAGGGGGCCGGTTGCAGCGGGCTGATTCCGGCATTGATCAGCACCCAGGTGAACAGGGCGAATGCCAGCGTCCGGGTGACGATGCGCCAGGGGCGACGGTGGACCGGGATCAGTTGCCAGAGGGTGATATCGATGATGATCAGCGAGATGCCGATCAGCAGCGGGTAATTCTCGAAGAACGCGAACATGCCGGACTCGCAACAATGGGCTGTTGCTAGTAAAGAGCAGGTTGGCGGTAATTACTACTGGCTTGCAGAGGGGAGCGGCTCACGAGCGTGGCGTGAGCCGCGAGGACGATCAGAACATCACGTAGACGCTGGCGCTGGTCTGGTCCAGGTCGATGTCGCCGACCTGCAGCACTTCCTGCTCCAGGCGCACGCCGATGTTGCGGAAGACGTCCACCTCGACACCCAGGCCGTAGGTCAGGTCCAGGTCGCTGCTGTCGCCGGCGATATCCCGGTCGGCATCCCAGGCGTGGACACCGGCGCTGGCAAACAGGCGCACACGCTTGCCGACCGGTACACCGAAGTGGGCAGTGGCCTGCAGCGAGTGACCCTCGAAGTTGCCGTACTTGCTGTCGAAGTTACCCAGGTCTACCCAGGCACCTTCCACGGCCAGGTAAGGGTTCAGCCGGTAGCCGACGAAAGCCTTGTAGGCGTTGTCGTCATCGCTGATCTGATGGTCGTCGATTTCCACCCGGGTCAAACCACCGCCCAGGTACAGGCCGCGATCATCTGCCATGGCGCTGAAGGAGCTGCATACAACGAGAGCCGCTACAAACTGCTTTGCAAGTTTCATTTTTCTTCCATTGTCATTTGATTTAGTCGGGGGATGGCCGGGTCAGGCCGCACCCTTGGGCTGGAATTCCCTGTCCAGGCGTTCGCGAATCAGTCGCGCCACGGTATCCAGGGCGGGGTAGATGTCCTCGACGGCGGGGCCCTTGTCCTGGTCGATGTTCTTGCCGCTGGTCCGGTCCACGGCACGGATGAGGGTTTCACCGCTCAAGCTGTCGCTGACAGTGCTCTTGAAGAACAGGTACGGGGTTTCGTCGCGCACGCCGGTTGCATGCAGGGACAGGCCGACCAGCATGCCGATGGGGATGTATTCCGTGACGTTGGGATCACGGGGCGCGCGTTCGATATCGGTAATCGAAACTTGCAGCGTCAGCGCCCCTTTAACAGGCTTGTCGACCAGGCGATAACCGGCTGTGGTCAGTTGTTTTTTCAACTCGTTGCGAAAGTGCAAGCGCAGTTTGTTTGCATCGTCTGAAAAGTTGGCAAGTCGAGGATCGTTACTGTCGAATGAAAAGGTTTTCGGCAAGTTGATCATCACCACCTTGCCATGGTCTTTCGACAAGGGCGTGGAGGACTTTTTCCAGGCAATAGCGCCGTCATCATGTTCAATGATGTGGAGCTGTGCGCTGGGTTGCACTTCGGGCGTGATCGCCGTGTCGATGCTGGGGGCCATCGAACAACCGAAGAGGCTCATCGAGAGCAAAAGAACGGAAAGCTTTTTAAGAGGCATGAAAATTCCTGAGGTCGTCACCTTGCGAGCGGCGCGGCGCCACTCTGGGCTGCGAGCGAGGAAAACAGGAATCAAAAATCGTTATTTATGCCCCGCTGCGTGGCGCTGGCGGGGCTCAAGGGTTCATGCAGCGCAAGCGATCGAGCTCAAGCAGGTAATAGCACAGCGCATCCGTGTCGGTCGGGATGACGGCCAGGGTCAGGATCGAGCCCAACCTGAAGTACTGGCGAGAAAACAGCAATTCCGCGTTATGGCTGACATCAAAGAGCTCTTCACGGGTGCTGGCCTGAATGTCTTCGACCTTCACTTTCATTTGCCAGCGTGAGGTGTCGACCAGTGATATACCCACGGCGGCGTGCCGTTCGCTGTCCCCCATGCGCTCAAGCAGACTGATGACAGCGCTGGGCTCGCTGATGGTCAGACCTTCCTTGGCGACCATGATGTCGTGGCCCATGTAGTGATTCGCCTCGGATCGATAGGGCTGGCTATTGATGTAGGGGCGGGGAAGCGTGATAGAGAAGATTGCCAGGCAAGCCAGTAAAATCGACGCGATAATTGCCCAGTGAATGCACAGGGTTCGATTAGTGTTCATCATTCACCACCCATGCACTTTTTGAGCATGCCGATGATGCGCTCATCATCAAACTGGAATTCAACGTTGTAAGCGCCGCCTGTTTGCCTGATACAGGACAAGTTGATGCGTGTGCCGGTTCTGCTGATAAAAACCTGACCATTGAGATTTTGTTCGGATAGGCCGAGCGTTAATAAATCAGACTTGAGTGTTTTCACGTCATGCTCGCTTTTGCCTACTGCTGAAATCGACAGCTCGCCTTGTCGGATCGTGGCAATGTGCAAATCATTGGTTGGCGCATACCAGCTGTACAGCCGCCATAGCGACAGCAGCGAGCACACGACCGCCAGCAGGTAGCCGAGCCGGACCAGGGTGCCGATGCCTTGCTTGCTGGCAGCCTGGACCACGGGCGGTTGTACGGACGCAGGCGCTTGTTCCTGAGGTGTTTGCGCGACTTCCGGGGCAGATAGCAGGTAGTCGCTGTTGAAGCGATAGCCCCGTCGCGGGACGGTGATCAGGATTTCGTGATCTTTGCTGTCGCCGAGCAGGTTCCTGAGCATGAAGATGGACTGGTTCAGGCTGCCTGCCGAGACGACCCGGCCTTCCCAGGCGTACGCCAGTATGTCCTCGCGAGAGCAGATCGCCCCCGGGTCCATCAATAGAAGTTCCAGGGCCCGTGAATCCGCGCGCGCCAGGGTAATCTCCTCCGGCGAGCCTTGTGTATCGGTGATGATGATCTTGCAGTGCTCGGAATTAAACTCTACAAGGGCGCTGTTTTTGAGTCGAAAATGATAGAGCATCAAACATTACGCGCGTTGTGGAATGCCCGGCTATTATAGTGTTCGGCGACAATGAAGCAAGTTGACGGGCGGTGCTTGTTGTTGTGCGTGAGTATTAATAGAATAATTGCCAGCATATATTTCAATGTTGAAATATATGCACTACTAGTTGAAATATTTGCTGGCTAGTTGCACTTCAGGTTGTAGTGGTCGGGCGGTACTGTAGTGCTTCGGCAAGGTGGGTCCGGTCAATTCGTTCGGCGTGTTCGAGGTCGGCCAGGGTGCGGGCCACCTTCAACAGCCGGTGTGCGGCGCGCAGCGACAGGGTAAGGCGCTCGCAGGCACTTTCCAGCCAGTGCTGGTCGGTTGTGGATAACCCGCAGTGCTGACGCAGGCCCGGCAGGTCGAGGAAGGCATTAGCGCAGCCCTGGCGTTTTTGCTGGGTATCGCGGGCGACGGCGACCTGGGTGGCGATGCTGGCGCTGCTTTCGCCGTTGCTGCCGCTTGGCGCCAAGGCGGTCGCTTCGCGGGCGACGGTCAGGTGCAGGTCGATACGGTCGAGCAACGGGCCGGAGAGTTTGTTGCGGTAGCGCTGGATCTGCTCGCTGCTGCAGCGGCAGCGTCCCGTGGGGTCCCCCAGGTAGCCGCAGGGGCAGGGATTCATGGCGGCGACCAACTGGAAGCGGGCCGGGAAACGGATCTTGTCCCGCGCCCTGGCGATGACGATCTCGCCGGACTCCAGGGGCTCGCGCAACACCTCCAGCACCCGTCGTTCGAACTCCGGCAGTTCATCCAAAAACAACACACCATGATGGGCGAGGGTGATTTCCCCTGGCTGCGGCCGGCTGCCACCTCCCACCAGCGCGGCACCGGAGGCGGAATGGTGAGGGTGCCTGAAGGGGCGCTGTGGCCAACTGTTGAGCGGCACATGGCTGGCGACTGACTGGATAGCCGCCACTTCCAGGGCCTCGCGCTCATCCAGCGGTGGCAGCAGCCCGGGCAGGCGGCTGGCGAGCAGGGTCTTGCCGGTGCCGGGCGGGCCGCTGAACAGCAGGTTGTGCGCGCCGGCCGCGGCCACCAGCAAGGCGCGCTTGGCCGCCTGTTGGCCCTGGACTTCGTTGAGGTCAGGGTAGGGGCGGCTGTGCAACAACAAGCCGTTGGCGGCATAGGGACTGATGGGGGCCTGGCCGCTGAAATGCGCGATCAGATCCAGCAAATGTTCCACCGCGAACACCGCCAGCCCCGAGGCCAGGCAGGCTTCTTCGGCGTTCTCCCGTGGCACCACCAGCGCCCGCCCGGCCTCCCGTGCTGCCAGCGCCGCCGGCAAAACGCCTTGCACCGGGCGCAGCGCACCCGACAAGGCCAGCTCGCCCAGGCACTCCACCTCGTCCAGTGCCTTGGCCGGAAACTGCCCGTTGGCGGCGAGAATCCCCAGGGCAATGGCCAGGTCGAAACGTCCGCCGTCCTTGGGCAGGTCTGCCGGCGCGAGGTTGAGGGTGATGCGCCGGGCCGGAAACTCCAGGCCCGAGTTGAGGATCGCGCTGCGCACCCGGTCCTTGCTTTCCTTGACCGTGGCCTCGGGCAAGCCGACCAGGGTCAGGGCTGGCAGGCCATTGGCCAGGTGGGCTTCTACGCTGACGGCAGGCGCCGACACACCCAGCTGGGCGCGACTGTGGACTAGGGCGAGGGACATGAACGCTCCATGATCGATGCAAAGCCGCGTCCTGCGGCTTTGCAAGGATAGTGGGGCGGGAAGGGTGAGGGCGGGGAAGAGTGAGTCGGCTTGTTACCAGGCGGTAGGAGCGGGCTTGCCCCGCGAAGCGATGCAACTGAAGAAACGCTATCGCGGGGCAAGCCCGCTCCCACAGGGGAATCGTGTTCAGCTGGCGACGCCGAGAATGATGTGCGAAGCCTTGATCACGGCGGTAGCCGCCACGCCAGGCTTGAGCCCCAGCTCATTCACAGCCTCGCGGGTAACGATGGAGAACACTTCGGTCCCACCCGCCAGTTGCACCACCACCTCGGCGTTGACCGCCCCATCGCTCACCCGCACGACCTTGCCCTCAAGGCAGTTGCGCGCCGAGAACCGGTAACCGCCGGCATCGGTCATCAGCACCACCCAGGGTGCCTTGACCAGGGCGACCGCTTCCTTGCCCACGGCAATGCCCAGGCTCTGCAGGCTGGCCATGGTGACCACGGCAACCAGTTGCTCGCCACCCGGAAGCTTCAGGGTGACTTCGGCATTCACTGCGCCTGCCTGCACATGGCTGACAGTACCTTTGAATACATTGCGTGCACTGACTTTCATCGCGAGACCCCTGCTGGTTGTGGCGTGAGGGCTGCGGGACTACTCCGCAGCTTGTGGATTCAGGCGGGCTTCCATCTCGGCCACCTTGGCTTCCAGCGCTTCAAGGCGGGCGCGGGTGCGGGCGAGCACCACCATCTGGCTGTCGAATTCTTCCCGGCTGACCAGTTCCAGTTTGCTGAAGCCGCTTTGCAGCAGGGCCTTGAACTGGCTTTCGAGTTCGCTGCGAGGCTGTGACGTGTCGCCGCTGAACAGGCGCGAGGCCTGGTCGCTCAGGGCATCGAGAAAGGCTTTGGGCGCGAGCATGTTCGGCAATCCGCTGTGTTCAATGGGGGGCCAGTGTAGCACGCAGTTTTGCCACCCTTGCGGTGCACGCTTTTCGCGCAGGGCGGTGAAAGGTCGCGCACCGTTGTTGTGCGCCGAAACGGTGCTGGCGACTGGCCAAACACCGGGCGTAATCGCAAGTCCCTGTTATTGGACGATTTAGCGGATCTGGCAAGGTTTCTGCAAAGACCTTCATGACCCATGCACTGATGCAGTCACCGTGACGGAGCAGGGTGCAGGCGGAGCATCACGCTGTTTCGTCAGGAGCGGTTTCTGGCGTCGACCGGGGGATATGAGGTCGACGATGCGTTACAAAGCCAGGCGCTGCGCTTAGACTTGAGTCGGGTTTGTTTTCCTGGGGCAAGTCCACCAATTCGGGAGAGAGTTACATGAAGCTAGTCACTGCCATCATCAAGCCGTTCAAGCTGGACGACGTGCGCGAGTCGCTGTCCGAAATCGGCGTGCAGGGCATTACTGTTACTGAGGTCAAAGGCTTCGGTCGCCAGAAAGGCCACACCGAGCTGTATCGCGGCGCTGAATATGTGGTCGATTTCCTGCCCAAGGTGAAGATCGACGTCGCCATCGACGACAAGGATCTGGACCGGGTCATCGAAGCGATCACCAAGGCAGCCAACACCGGCAAGATTGGTGACGGCAAGATTTTCGTGGTCAATCTGGAGCAGGCGATCCGCATCCGTACCGGCGAAACCGATACCGACGCGATCTAACAAAAAGCCTCACCAAACCCCAAAGCCCCAGGAGAAAACAACATGACTCTGCGTCGTTTCGCAGGGCTAGGAGCCCTTTTGTCCCTCGGAATGCCCGGCCTGGCCCTGGCAGAGGAGGCTGCCCCCGTACTCAACTCCGGCGACACCGCCTGGATGTTGACCGCCACAGCCCTGGTGCTGTTCATGACCATCCCCGGTCTGGCCTTGTTCTACGGCGGCATGGTGCGTTCCAAGAACGTGCTGTCAGTCATGATGCAATGCTTTGCGATCACCGGCCTGATCAGCGTCCTGTGGGTGGTCTACGGCTACAGCCTGGCGTTCGATACCACCGGTATGGAACAAGGCGTGGTCAACTTCAATTCCTTCGTTGGCGGTCTGTCCAAGGCGTTCCTCGCCGGCGTGACCCCGGCGAGCCTGACCTCTTCGGCGGCGCTGTTCCCTGAAGCGGTGTTCATCACCTTCCAGATGACCTTTGCGATCATCACCCCGGCGCTGATCGTCGGTGCCTTCGCCGAGCGCATGAAGTTCTCGGCCATGCTGATCTTCATGGCCATCTGGTTCACCCTGGTCTATGCACCGATTGCCCACATGGTCTGGAGCGGCAACGGCGGCTTGATGTGGGACTGGGGCGTACTCGACTTCGCCGGCGGCACCGTGGTGCACATCAACGCCGGTATCGCCGGCCTGGTGGCCTGCCTGGTGCTGGGCAAGCGCAAGGGCTTCCCGACCACGCCGATGGCCCCGCACAACCTGGGCTACACCCTGATGGGCGCGGCCATGCTGTGGATCGGCTGGTTCGGCTTCAACGCCGGCTCCGCCGCCGCCGCGAACGGCACCGCCGGCATGGCCATGCTGGTGACCCAGATCGCCACCGCTGCCGCCGCCCTGGGCTGGATGTTCGCCGAGTGGCTGACCCACGGTAAGCCAAGTGCCCTGGGCATCGCCTCGGGCGTGGTGGCGGGCCTGGTCGCCATTACCCCGGCGGCCGGCACCGTCGGCCCGATGGGCGCGCTGGTGATCGGTCTGGTGGCTGGCGTGATCTGCTACTTCTGCGCCACCAGCCTCAAGCGCAAGATGGGCTACGACGACTCCCTGGACGCCTTCGGCGTGCACGGTATCGGCGGTATCGTTGGCGCGATCCTCACCGGCGTATTCGCAGCGCCTGCCCTGGGCGGCTTCGGTACTGTCGAGGACATCGGCGCGCAAGTCTGGGTGCAGGCCAAGGGCGTCGGCTTTACCGTGATCTACACCGCGATCGCCACCTACGTGATCCTCAAGGTACTGGACCTGGTCATGGGCCTGCGGGTCAACGAAGAAGAAGAGTCGGTCGGTCTCGACCTGGCGCAACACAACGAGCGCGGCTATAACCTGTAACGCCCTCGAAAAAAACTTGCCCGGCTTGCCGGGCATTTTTTTGCCTGCCTGTTGTCGATTTCAGCCAACGCAAACGGTTTCATCCGGCGCTTTCACCATTGCTTTTCCGGTGCACTCCCGGTAGGCATAAAACTTACAGGTCACAGAGAGACTTAGGCACTTTGCTTTTTCTCTGAGCACGCTAGAATGCGCGCCGAAGGGAGCTGACAAGCTGTCCGCAAACTTCGCTGCCCTTTGCTAGGCTTGCCAATGAGCAGGCTGATCACGCCAGGGCAGGCCGACGCCCCGTTGTCGGTAGCTCTTTAATTTCGTCAGGCCCTGCCAAGAGCGGGGCTTGCGCGGCGCTCGCCCTCCGTTGTGGCGCACGCTTGAGGTGGCGGCAAACCCGCGACCCTTTGAATTTTTCCGGTGGCTGTCGATTCCCGGCGCCGCTGGTCTATAACTAATCTGCTTTTCGCAAGTCATGAGGTAGAACATGAGCGACGACGATCTGGAAAATGACGACCTCGAAGTAGGCGACGAAGACGAAGGCGATGAAGGCCTTGAAGCTGCGGCTGACGACGTAGCGGACGATAGCGGTGACGACAGTCCTGCGCCGGTAGCCAAGGGCAAGTCCAAGGCGGCGGTCTCGGTAGACGAGATGCCGAGCATGGAAGCCAAGCAGAAAGAGCGTGATGCGCTGGCCAAGGCGATGGAAGAATTCCTCGCCCGTGGTGGCAAGGTGCAGGAAGTGGAGGCCAACGTGGTCGCCGATCCGCCCAAGAAGCCGGACAACAAGTACGGTAGCCGCCCTATCTGAGTGGTTCCGCCAACAAGAAAGCCCGCCGTCGCTGCGGGCTTTTTTGTGGGCATCTGTAGGAGCGGGCTTGCCCCGCGATTGCGTTTCTTCAGTTGAATCGTTTCGCGGGGCAAGCCCGCTCCCACCTATCAACGCCAGCTGTTGAGGAGTTCGGGCAGCTGCGACAGGCGCTGGATTTCCGCGTCAGGGCGGCTCTCGGCTTCCCAGGCCTTGCCCTGGGGATTGAACCAGATAGCCCGCAGGCCGGCGCGTTGGGCGCCGGCGATGTCGTCGCCGGGGTGGTCACCGATATGCACCGCGGCATGGGCGTCGACCTGACCCTGGCGCAGCGCCTCGAGGAAGGGTTGCGGGTCGGGCTTGCCGATTCCCAGGTCCTCGGCGCACAGGGCGAACTTGAAGTAGTCGGCCAGCCCCAGGCGGCGCACATCGGCATTGCCGTTGGTGACCACGCCCAGGGTGTAGCTGTGGCGCAGGATCTCCAGCACCGGCTGGACCTCCGGGAAGATATCGATCTGGTGCCGGGCATGCAGGAACACTTCGAAGCCTTCGTTGGCCAACTCCCGGGCCTTGTTCTCGCTGTAGCCGACATCTTCCAGGGCGTGGAACAGCACACGCCGGCGCAAGGCGCTGATGCGGTGCTTCAGGCCCGGCTCGGCCTGCACCAGGCGCTCGCGGATGGCGTACAGATGCTCCACGGGCACGGCGCCAAGGTCCGGGGCATTGGCCGCCAGCCAGTCGCGCAGGATGGCTTCGGCACTGACGATGACCGGGGCGGTGTCCCACAGGGTGTCATCGAGGTCGAACGTGATCAGCTTGATGCTCATGAGTCGCTGCCCTTGTTGCGTTTGGCCCGTGGATGGGCGCTGTCATAGACGGCGGCCAAGTGCTGGAAGTCCAGGTGCGTGTAGATCTGGGTGGTGGCGATGTCGGCGTGGCCGAGCATCTCCTGTACCGCGCGCAGGTCCTGGGAGGACTCCAGCAGGTGGCTGGCAAAGGAGTGTCGCAACATGTGCGGGTGCAGGTTCTGGCCCAATTCCCGGGCGCCGGCAGCCTGTACCCGTAGCTGGATGGCCCGCGGGCCGAGGCGTCGCCCTTGCTGGCTGACGAACACCGCGCCGTCCTCGGGGCCGCTGCCACCGCGCAGGGGCAGCCACTGTTCAAGGGCTTCCCGGGCCTTGCGTCCGACCGGCAGTACGCGCGTCTTGCTGCCCTTGCCATGCACCTGGACCAGGCCTGCAGGCAGGTCCAGCTGGTCGAGGTTGAGGCTGGTCAGCTCCGACAGGCGCAGGCCCGAAGAGTAGAACAGTTCGAGCATGGCCTGGTCGCGGCGGGCGAGGAACTCGTCTTCCACCGCGCCGTCGAGCAGTTGCAGGGCGCGGTCGGTGTCCAGGGTCTTGGGCAGGCGGCGTTCGCCCTTGGGTGCCGACAGGCCGTTGGCCGGGTCGTGGCTGCACAGGCCTTCGCGGTTGAGGTAGCGGTAGAAGCCACGCACCGCCGACAGCAGGCGCGCCAGGCTGCACGATGACTGGCCCTGCTGGTGCTGGCGGGCGATCAGCTGGCGCAGGTGCTGGATCTGCAGGGCATCCCAGCTGTCGATTGCGTGCTTGTTGCAGAAGGCCAGGACGCTGTCGAGGTCGCGGCGGTAGGCCAGCTGGGTGTGTTCGGACACCTGGCGTTCATTGCGCAAGTGCGCGCTGAAGGCCTGCAGCTGGCGTTCCATCAGCGCACCGGGCGCAGGGTCTGGGTAAAGCGCGGCACGACACGGCCCAGCACTTCGGCAATGTAGCCGAGGAACAGGGTGCCGACCGTGCTCTTGTAGTGTTGCGGGTCGCGGCTGCCGATCGCCAGCACGCCATGCAGGCCCTGGTGGTTCAGGGTGGCGACGGCGGTGGAACCGACTTCCTTGCGCTGCTGTTCGCCGAACAGGAAGTCCAGTTCATGGTCGCGCAGGTTGCCGCTGACCGTCTTGCCGCTGCACAGCAGGCCGCCGATGGCTTGCTGGGCGTCGGCGCTGTTGACCCAGCGCCCCACCGGGGCGGCGGTTTCGCCGAACAGAATGAGGCTGACGAAGGGCACCTTGAATTCCTGGCGCAGGCTGTCTTCGACCGCCATGACCACGGACTCCAGGCTGTCGGCGTCGAGCAGGTCGAGGATCAACCGGCGGGTCTTGTCGAACAGCCGGTCGTTGTCGCGGGCCACGTCCATCAGTTGCGACAGGCGATGGCGCATCTCGATGTTGCGGTCACGCAACAGCTTGAGCTGGCGCTCCACCAGCGAAACGCTGTCGCCGCGCTGGTGGGGAATGTGCAGTTCGCTGAGCAGCTCGTCACGCTCGGCGAAGAAGGTGGGATTGTCGCGCAGGTAGGCGACCACGGCTTCAGCCCCGAGGGCGGGCATCGAGCCCCCGGCGCCAAGGTCGGTGGGCTGCTCAACGGGAGCCTGGGGCTGATCGCTCATGGTCGGTACTCACTCATAGACGAACTTGTCCTTCGAACACGCGCACGGCGGGGCCGGTCATCAGCACTGGCTTGCCCGGGCCTGCCCACTCGATGGACAGGCGCCCGCCGGGGAGGTCGATCAGCAGTGGCGAATCCATCCAGCCCTGGCTGATCGCAGCCACGGCCGCCGCACAGGCACCGGTACCGCAGGCCTGGGTTTCCCCGGCGCCACGCTCCCAGACGCGCAGCTGCGCGCGGTGGCGATCGATGATCTGGATGAAGCCGACATTGACCCGCTGCGGGAAGCGCGGGTGATGCTCGATCTGCGGGCCCAGTTCATGCACCGGTGCGCTGTTGATATCGTCGACCCGCAGCACGGCGTGGGGGTTGCCCATCGATACCGCAGCCAGCTCGACCTGGCGGCCGGCGACCTCCAGTGGGTAGCTCAGGGCCTGTTCCGCTGCCTCGAACGGGATCTCGGCCGGGACCAGCCGTGGCGGGCCCATGTCGACGCAGATCTGGCCGTCGTTGCGCACGTCGAGCTCGATGATTCCGCCCTTGGTTTCAACGCGGATACGCTTTTTCGCCGTCAGGCGCTTGTCCAGCACGAAGCGGGCGAAGCAGCGCGCGCCGTTGCCGCACTGTTCGACCTCGGAGCCGTCGGCATTGAAGATCCGGTAGCGAAAGTCGACCTCCGGATTGCTCGGCGCTTCGACGATCAACAGTTGGTCGAAGCCGATGCCGGTGTTGCGGTCGCCCCATTGCTTGGCGTGCTTGGGCAGGATGTGCGCATGCTGGCTGACCAGGTCCAGGACCATGAAGTCGTTGCCCAGCCCATGCATCTTGGTAAAACGCAGCAGCATGGGTTTACTCCGGCAGCAGGCTTTCGCCGGCGAACAGCTCGGCCACGGTTTCCCGACGGCGCACTTCGTACGCCTGGTCACCATCGACCAGGATTTCGGCACAGCGTCCACGGGTGTTGTAGTTCGAGCTCATGACAAAACCATAGGCGCCCGCGGAGTGAACTGCCAGCAGGTCACCTTCGGCCAGGTTGAGCGTGCGCTCCTTGGCCAGGAAGTCGCCGGTCTCGCAGATCGGTCCGACCACGTCGTAGGTGCGGCCTTCACCGGCCCGTGGCTGCACGGCGGTGACGTCCATCCAGGCCTGGTACAGCGCCGGGCGGATCAGGTCGTTCATCGCCGCATCGACGATGGCGAAGTCCTTGTGTTCGGTGTGCTTGAGGTACTCGACGCGGGTCAGCAGGACCCCGGCGTTGGCGACGATATAGCGGCCTGGTTCGAAGACCAGGGCCAGGTCGCGTTCGCCCACGCGCTCGCGGACCGCCTTGATGTAGTCGCCGGCCAGCGGCGGTTCTTCATCGCGGTAGCGCACGCCGACACCGCCACCCAGGTCCAGGTGACGCAGGAGGATACCGCAGTCGCCGAGGCGGTCGACCAGCGCCAGCAGGCGATCGAGGGCGTCGAGGAAGGGTTCCAGGGTGGTCAGCTGCGAGCCGATGTGGCAGTCGACACCGACCACTTCCAGGTTGGGCAGCTGGGCGGCGCGGATGTACACCTCTTCGGCATCGGCGATGGCGATACCGAACTTGTTTTCTTTCAGGCCGGTGGAAATGTACGGGTGGGTACCGGCGTCGACATCCGGGTTGACCCGCAGCGAAACCGGAGCGCGCACGCCCATTTCCGCCGCCACGACCTGCAGGCGCTCGAGCTCGTCGGTGGACTCGACGTTGAAGCAGTGCACGCCGACTTCCAGGGCGCGGCGCATGTCTTCGCGGGTCTTGCCGACGCCGGAGAAGACCACGCGGTCAGCGCGCCCGCCAGCGGCCAGGACTCGCTCCAGCTCACCGCCGGAGACGATGTCGAAACCTGCGCCGAGGCGGGCCAGCAGGTTCAGCACACCGAGGTTGGAGTTGGCCTTGACGGCAAAGCAGACCAGGTGCGAAACGCCCTGCAGGGCATCGGCGTAGCTGCGGTACTGGGCCTCGATGTGGGCGCGCGAGTAGACGTAGGTTGGCGTGCCGAAACGTTCGGCAATGGCCGACAGGGCCACGCCTTCCGCGAACAGTTCACCGTCGCGGTAGTTGAAAGCGTCCATGGTTTACCCTTGTTTGTGCTGGTGCGATTGCGATTTTTGACCGTCTTTGCCGTCTTCCGGCAGGTACAGCGGGCCCTTCTGGCCACAGGCGGAAACGAGGCAGGCAACCGCGACGAGCGCCGCGAGGGTGGAGATCAGGCGCTTCATGGCGTAATCCTTTGAAATAAGCAGTATTGCGCCCGAGTATACCGAGCACCCGCCGCCTTGCCTATGCGGGTAGGCGGCCGTCGGGCGGGGGCAGGCCGGTGGCTTGTGAGCTGGCGTTATTCTTTGCATTCGGCGCGCTGCGCTCGTATCTTGCCCGGCTTGCGTGTGTGCAGACATTTTTGAGGTTCTTGCAATGAGTTTGAGCGAAGCGCGTTTTCACGATCTGGTCGACGCGACCCAACAGGCCCTGGAAGACCTGTTCGACGAAAGTGACCTGGACCTGGACATGGAAAACTCGGCCGGCGTGCTGACCATCAAGTTCGACAATGGCAGCCAGCTGATCTTCAGCCGCCAGGAGCCGCTGCGCCAGCTGTGGCTGGCGGACAAGTCCGGCGGTTTCCACTTCGACTACGACGAAGAAGCGAAGAAGTGGGTGTGCGAAAAGACCGAAGAGCTGCTGGGCGAGATGCTCGAGCGCATTGTCTGGGAGCGCGCCGGCGAGAAACTCGATTTCGAAGAGATCTGAGATGAGCACTGCGCCCAAGCCGGCCAAGCCGCTGTACAGCAATGTCAGCCCGGCAGTGCCGTCACCGTGCATCAGCACCTGCCGGCTGGATGAGCACAAGGTCTGCATCGGCTGTTTCCGTCATGTCGAGGATATTCGCCAATGGCGCTCGGCCGATGACGAGCGGCGTCGGCAGATCTGCCGGGAGGCCGCGGCCCGCCGTCAGCAGACAAATCCGGTATGAATCCCGGCTATTGTGTATTTACTGAGCTGTGGTAGTGTCGAGTTTGCTTCGGCCATGCCGAGTACCTGCAAACCCCGCCCTTGGGCGGGGTTTTGCTTTTAATCGCCCAGAAAAAGGAGTCTGACTGGATCATGAGCACCAAGCCTTCCATTATCGTCACCCGATTGGACGTCCAGCGTCTCGAGCGTCTGATCGACAGCCTCGACGAGAAGACGCAGGATTCGCCGGGTGTGCTCGCCTTGCAGGACGAGCTGGACCGCGCCGAGCAGGTCGGTCACGAGGAGGTGCCGGCCGGTGTCGTGACCATGAACTCCCGCGTTCATTGCCGCGAAGAAGCCAGTGGCAAGGATTATCACCTGACCCTGGTGTACCCGAAGGACGCCAACGCCGATGAAGGCAAGATCTCCATCCTTGCCCCGATCGGCAGCGCGCTGCTGGGCCTGTCGGTGGGCGAGCAGATCGACTGGCCAGCCCCGGGCGGCAAGACCCTCAAGCTCAAGCTGCTGGCCGTCGAATACCAGCCGGAAGCAGCTGGCGACTTCGACCTCTGAACCTCAAGCCTGTGCCAGGGCCTCGTTGAGCGCCCGCTCCAGCTCGCCCTTGTAGCGCAGGTAGAGAATGCTCGACCCTTGACCCTCGACCAGCAGGCCGGAGAGGTCAAGGTCGGTGATGTAGCAGCGATAGCGCTCGGCTTGCCGGCGCTGGCTGACGATTTCCCGGGCGACCATGGCATACAGCTGGTCACCATGTTCTAGCTCGCAATACTCCCGTTGATTGCAGTAGAGGGTGACCTGCACCTGATCCTCGGCGCCCGGCTGCACGATCGCCTGCACCTCGTAATACGACGCGTCGAGGGTCATGGCCGGCGCCGGACGTAGTTCGGCGATGCGGGCCTTGCCCGGGCCCGATGGCAATAGCTGGTAGTAGAGGATCTCCTGCGAGCCCTGGCTGTGCAGGTGGTCCAGCGGCAGACGGGCGTCGCGACGGAACATGATCGACTGAAAGAAGCGCTGCAGCGGTAGCAGCAGACTGGGCTCGTCATGAAACGGCAGGCGCTGCTGCCACAGGGCATTACGCTCATCCAGCACATGGACGTCCGCCCAGGCATCCTGGATGCGGTAGAACACCTGGATGCAGCGCGGCATACCCAGTGGCAGGACCTGCGCCAGGTCATGGTCCTGCAGGGCGTTGGCATCCAGGTGCAACGGGCTGTAGTCGACGCGTTCTTCACCCAGGTAGTCCAGCAGTGCTTCGTGGCCTTCAAGGGTGACCAACTGCACGGCACCAGGCTGTAATTCAAGCGCATGGGTGTGCTGCTGGACCTGCAGCAGGTAGCGGTGGCCCAACCCCTGGCCGAGCAAGGCCTGGGCGTTGGCAAACACCTCCTCGACCCGCAGGGCGATGGCCTGCGCACGATTGTGGCAGAAGCAGCGGACTTGCAAGCGGGGGCGATGCGCGCCGCTGCCCAGGCTGTTGAGGTAGTCGCGCAGGCAGTACAGCAGCGCATGCTCGCCGTCGTAGCGCTGGACCTGGACTTCATTCCAGCTGTTGAGCGTGACCTGGTCCAGGGTCAGGACCAGGTTTTCGCGAACCCCGGCGTAGCTGAGCGAATCAGTGCGCTCGGTGGTCATCAGGATGTTCAGTTCGCGGTGGTGGCGCAAAGGGTCGATGCCGACGTTGACCAGCAACAGCATGTCATCGACCACGCTCGGTTGCAGCAGGCGTTGCTCGCTGACGCTGGGCAAGGGCAGGGCCACACTCTGTTGCAGGCTGCCGACCAGATTGAACAGTTCGAACTCGCTCAAGTCGCTGTCGCCCGGGTGCAGGGCCAGCCGGGTGCTGCTGTCGATCACGCCATTGCGGTGGGCCCAGGCCAGCAGTTCGAGCAGATCGCGGCAGCGCTTGAGCGGGGTGAAGTGTTCCCACTCATGGACGCCCAGATTGCCGTTGTACAGGCCCCAGTGATGGTGCCCGGGTTCCTTGCGGTCGGCGGCGCGGACCAGGGTCAGGGTGTCTTCGGCCAGATCCTGGGCGATGCCGGGGTTGATGAACTCGACTTTGCCGGCACGGCGTTCGAAGGCGGCATACAGGCGTCGGCCAAGCACGTTGAGATCGCGCTGGCCAATGCGGTTGTCGGCGTTCTGGTGGCGGGCAAACTGACAGAGAAAGCGATAGCTGTGGTTCAGCTCGTTCACCAGCGCCCGTCGTTCAACGGCGACCTGGCGCACTTTCCATTGGCTGCGGTTGTCGAGCAGCGCCAGCTGGCGCTCCTGCCAACCCCATTCCTGGCTCAGGCGCTGCAGCAGGTTGCGCTGCCAGCCCGTGTTGCGCTGGCGGGCCGTGTTGCTGAGTTTCTTGTTGATCTTCAGGTACAGGCTGCGGCGCACCAACTCCAGCCGTTCGCTTTCACCGCGACGTTGCAGGTACTGCTCGATGCGCCGGTAGACCATCATGTAAGGGTCGAGCGCATCGAGGTCCAGGCGATTGGCGAACACGGCCTGCTTGAACTGCAGGCTCAGGCAGTGCACCCGGGGAAACTCACTGGCATAGACTTCGGTGAGCAACAGCTTGAGCACCGACTTATAGGGAGACTCGATGCCCTTGAACAGTTGCCAGAGCCCGGCGCCGATGAATTCGCCCGCAGGGATATGCGCCAGGTGGCCCAGGTCCAGTGCGTCTTCGGCACGCACGAAACGCTTGCAAAGCAGGGTCTGGATGTACGCCTGGTAGCGGCGCTCTTCATACACGGGCACCAGCCACCACAGTGGCGTGCGCCCGGCCAGCCAGATCGCGGTGCGGTAGAACTCGTCCAGCAACAGGTAGTGCTGGGTAGTACCGCAGTCGTCGGAGCTCAGCTGGCTGTCGCGCTCGCCTTGCACGAAGCTGTCGGGCTCGATCAGGAACAGATGGGCTTCGGCGCCCTGGCTGGCGGCCCAGGCCTCCAGCAGTTGGCATTTCTTGCGCAGTTCCGCCAGTTCGCTCTCGCCCAGGTCGGCGGCATGGCAGATCCACAGATCCATGTCGCTCTGCTCGGCCTGGGCCAGGGTGCCCAGGCTGCCCATCAGGAACAGGCCGTGAATGGGTTGATGTGGGTTTGCGCGGCGGGCTTTATAGGAAAAGGATCGGGTCAGGCGCTGGGCTTCGGCCAGCACCTGAACGTCCGGCTCGAAGCCTGAGACACCGGCGGGCGTGGTGCCGGAAACATAGCCGGGCAGCAGCGGATGGTTGACGTGGAAGAACAGCGGCAGCAGGTTCAGGACCCGTTGCTGGCGGCTGGACAAGCCCTCCATGGCTCGCGCCAGACGGCCCTGGTTGAGCGTCAGGAACCGTGCGCGCAGCTGGCTGAGCACCTTGCGGTCGATGCCTTGGTCAAGGTCGGGGCGGATTTCGTGGGGGTGGTTCATTGCATGCCAACGCTGGCCATCAGGGGGAGCATCGGCGAGTTTAGCCTGAGTGGTGTGGTCGGGCTAAGGCGTATTTGATTTTTGACGCCATTTTGTCAGCGCTGGTCGCATCGCGGGGCAAGCCCGCTCCTACCGGGAGCGGGCCTGCCGGGATCAGGCTGGCTGAGGTGTCTTGAGGATGGTCAGCAGTTGCTGGACGCTCTCGACCGCGTCGTGGCCCAGGCTGGTCAGGTAGCCGCCATCTGGCTGGTCGGTCAGTTGCTTTTCATGCAGGCGTTTTGCTGCGGCGATGATGTCAGGAGCAGCGGTTGCGTGGACCTTGATGCCTTCCTGGCTGCTATCCAGGTTGAACAAGGCAAGGACTTCCAGCTCGGCAATCAGTTCGGGGGTAAACGACATAAAAGACTCCGACTTCCAGACAAGGAGGGCAGCACCGGTGCCGGTGCCTGGCTTTGCAGTGTAGTCAGGGAAATCCTGCTTTGCTTCATTCCTTTTCCGGCGGCAGCTCGGGCAAGGCGCGCAAGGCGGTTTCGTACCATTCGGTGTTGAACGGGCGGTCCTCGTCGAGCATCGCGTCAATCTCGTAGGCCAGTACGTGGGCCATGAGGTTGAGGATGTCTTCACGCTCGTAACCCACCAGGGTCAGCTTGTTGAAGGTGGCCTTGGCCGCCGGAGGGTTGTCGCTTTCGATCTGGTTTTCGATCGCTTCGATCAGGGTCGACTCGGCGAATTCTTCTTCGTCATTGTCGATATCGGTTGGCTCGCTCATGGGCGTTTTCCTCAGTAGGGGGGACCAGTTTGCCACGAGCCCGGCGCCAATGCCTTGCTATCGACATTCTCCATGATGCTGGTCACGTCCTTGCACTTGGGTCTATAACAACCCGGCCAACCCCTCAACGGCCTGGAGGCATGTTTCATGCTCAAGCTTCATGGATTTGCAGTCAGCAACTACTACAACATGGTCAAACTGGCACTGCTGGAAAAGGCTGTGCCGTTCGAAGAAGTGCTGTTCTTCGGTGGCCAGAGCCCCGAAGCACTGAAGAAAAGCCCGCGTGGCAAGGTGCCGACCCTGGAAACCGAACACGGTTTTCTCAGTGAGACCAACCTGATCATCGAGTACATCGAGCAAACCCAGGGCGGCAAGTCGCTGCTGCCCAAGGATGCCTTTGCCCGGGCCAAGGTGCTGGAGCTGGCCAAGGAAATCGAGCTGTACATCGAGCTGCCTGCCCGTGCTTGCTACTCCGAGGCCTTCTTTGGCGCCAAAGTCGATCCGGCCATCAAGGACAAGGCCAGGGCCGAGTTGCTTGCAGGCCTGGACACGCTCAAGCGCAATGGCCGTTTTGAGCCTTATGTGGCCGGCAGCGAAATGACCATCGCCGATATGCTGTTCTGCTTCAGCGTCGACCTGGCCAGTGCCGTGGGCAAGGAGGTGTTCGAACTGGATGTGCTGGCGAACTTCCCGCAGGCCAAGGCCTTGCTCAAGCAGTTGAGACAGAACCCCCATGTGCAGAAGATCGCCGCCGACAAGGAGGCGCAGATGCCGGCGTTCCTGGAAATGATACGTTCGGGCAAGCGCTAGGCGGATCGTGGCTGGCGGAGCGGATCGAGAACAATCCTACGCCTGATTAGGATTGATCTGGCTTTGTGAACCTTGCTTTCTTCGCACCATGCAGTCTTTTCCACGTCGGCCAGGAGGCCACAATGCTTCGACTGCATGGATTCGCCGCCAGCAACTACTACAACATGGTCAAGCTCGCCTTGCTGGAAAAGGGCCTGCCCTTCGAGGAAGTGCCCTTGCACGGCTGCCAGGACCCCGAAACCCTGGCGATCAGCCCGCGTGGCAAGGTGCCGGTGCTGGAAACCACCCAGGGCTTCATCAGCGAGACCGATGCCATTCTCGATTACCTGGAAGAAGTCTGGCCGTCGGCGCCGCTGTTGCCCACCGCGCCGTTCGCCCGCGCCCAGGTCCGGGCGCTGGCCAAGGAAATCGAGCTGTATATCGAACTGCCCGCCCGGTATTGCTATGCCGAGGTTTTTTTCGGTGGAAGGGCAACGCCGGATGCCCTGAAAGCCAAGGCCCGGCGGGATCTGGACAAGGGCTTTGTGGCCCTGGGCCCACATGGCCGGTTTACCCCGTTCGTGGCGGGAGAGCGCTTCACCCTGGCGGACCTGTACTTTGTCTTCAGCGTCGACCTGGCGCGGGAAGTCGGCCAGCGCTTGTTCAGGGTGGATTATCTGCAGGCGCTGCCTGGCGCCAGGGCACTGCTCGAGCGCCTGGGCGAAAACCCCAACGTACAGAAGGTGGCGGCAGACAAGCAGGCTGAATTTCCAGCCTTTCTGGCCCGGTTGCAGGCAGCTGCCCGGTCACAGCGGACCGGGTAGCTGCCAGGGCGGTGGATTAACGCGCGGCCAGCAGTTGCTTGCCGCGTGCCACGGCAGCCCGCACTTGGGCCGGGGCAGTACCGCCGATGTGGTTGCGGGCGTTGACCGAGCCTTCGAGGGTCAGCACGGCAAACACGTCTTCATCGATCTGGTCGCTGAACTGGCGCAGTTCGTCGATGCTCATCTCGGCCAGGTCCTTGCCGGTGTCGACGCCGTATTTCACGGCATGACCGACGATTTCGTGGCAGTCACGGAACGGCAGGCCGCGGCGAACCAGGTAGTCGGCGAGGTCGGTGGCGGTAGAGAAACCGCGCAGGGCGGCTTCACGCATGATCGCGTGACGCGGCTTGATCGCCGGGATCATGTCGGCGAAGGCACGCAGCGAGTCGCGCAGGGTGTCGGCGGCGTCGAACAGCGGTTCCTTGTCTTCCTGGTTGTCCTTGTTGTAGGCCAGCGGCTGGCCTTTCATCAGGGTCAGCAGGCCGGTCAGGGCGCCGAACACGCGACCGGTCTTGCCGCGTACCAGCTCCGGCACGTCGGGGTTCTTCTTCTGCGGCATGATCGAGCTGCCGGTGCAGAAGCGGTCAGGCAGGTCGATGAACTGGAACTGGGCGCTGGTCCACAGCACCAGCTCTTCGGAGAAGCGCGACAGGTGCATCATCGCCACGCTGGCGGCGGCGCAGAATTCGATGGCGAAATCGCGGTCGGACACGCCATCGAGCGAGTTGCCGGCCACGGCTTCGAAGCCCAGCAGCTGGCAGGTCAGTTCGCGGTCGATCGGGTAGGTGGTACCGGCCAGCGCGGCGCTGCCCAGCGGCATGCGGTTGGCGCGCTTGCGGCAGTCGACCAGGCGCTCGTAGTCGCGGCTGAGCATTTCGAACCAGGCCAGCAGGTGGTGGCCGAAGGTCACTGGCTGGGCGGTCTGCAGGTGGGTGAAGCCGGGCATGACGGTTTCGGCTTCACGCTCGGCCTGCTCCAGCAGGCCCTGCTGCAGGCGGGTGATTTCGGCCAGGATCAGGTCGATCTCGTCGCGCAGCCACAGGCGGATGTCGGTGGCGACCTGGTCGTTGCGGCTACGGCCGGTGTGCAGCTTCTTGCCGGTGATGCCGATGCGGTCGGTCAGGCGTGCTTCGATGTTCATGTGCACGTCTTCCAGGTCGACGCGCCAGTCGAAGTTGCCGGCCTCGATTTCACCCTGGATGGTCTTGAGGCCATCGATGATGCTGTCGCGCTCGGCGTCGGTGAGCACGCCGACCTTCGCCAGCATGGTGGCATGGGCGATCGAGCCCATGATGTCGTGGCGGTACAGGCGCTGGTCGAAGTTGACGGAGGCGGTGAAGCGGGCGACGAAGGCGTCGACGGGCTCACTGAAGCGGCCGCCCCAGGACTGATTGGTCTTGTCGGTGCTCATGGATTCACTCGTTGAAGGCGTGAACGGAAAAGTGGCGTCGATGATAACAGGGTTGATGACCCTGCCGCAGGGCGGCGGTCGGGGCAAATGCGGGTTTATGTCGCAGTAATGCCAATAAAGACCCTGCTCGGAGCAGGATATTTATCGAATGAACGGCAGTGTTGCGGCAACCGTCTACAGTTGGACAGAGGATCGGCATGTTTCCTGCCGGACCAGTGAATCTTTAGCCACCGTGCGAGTCTGAGCGTGGATCGCCGTGACGGTCGTCACCTCACCTGTCTACGCTAACCTTGTGCGAGACTCACGCAGGAATCCAGCACCATATGAATGTCCTGATCGTTGATGACGAACCCCAAGCCCGGGAACGCTTGAGCCGCCTGCTCGGCGAACTGGAGGGCTATACAGTTCTGGAGCCCAGCGCCACCAATGGCGAAGAGGCCCTGGCGCTGATCGACAGCCTCAAACCCGAGGTGGTGTTGCTCGATATCCGCATGCCGGGCCTGGACGGCCTTCAGGTCGCCGCCCGCCTGTGCGAGCGAGAAGCCCCGCCGGCCGTGGTGTTCTGTACCGGTGACGACGAGTTCACCGTGCAGTCCTTCACCGACAGCACCCTGGGTTATGTGCTCAAGCCCGTGCAGTCCGACAGCCTGCGCGACGCCTTGCGCAAGGCCGAACGTCCCAGCAGGGTGCAATTGGCTGCACTGACCCGGCCAGCCGCCGAGAGCGGGAGCGGGCCACGAAGTCATATCAGTGCTCGCACCCGTAAGGGTATCGAACTGATCCCGCTGGACCAGGTGATCTACTTCATTGCCGATCACAAGTACGTGACGCTGCGCCATGAAAACGGCGAAGTGCTGCTCGACGAGCCGCTCAAGGCCCTGGAAGACGAGTTTGGCGAGCGTTTCGTGCGTATTCACCGCAATGCCCTGGTCGCCCGCAATCGCATCGAGCGCCTGCAGCGAACGCCGCTGGGGCATTTCCAGCTGTTCCTCAAGGGGCTCAACGGCGATGCCCTGATTGTCAGCCGCCGCCATGTCGCCGGCGTGCGCAAGATGATGCAGCAACTCTGAAGGGCGCGAACCGGAAGCGTCCGGCGACCAGGGATGGTCGCAGGTTGACGTGATTTAGATCTGCAAGCGGATTGGGCTGAGCTGTTATCATCGGGAGAATCTATCTCGTACGGATCGTTCCATGTCCACTCGCGAAATCCGCATTGCCACCCGCAAAAGTGCCCTGGCCCTGTGGCAGGCCGAATATGTCAAAGCCCGCCTGGAGCAGGCGCACCCCGGGTTGCTCGTGACCCTGGTACCGATGGTCAGCCGTGGCGACAAGCTCCTGGATTCGCCGCTGTCGAAAATCGGTGGCAAGGGCCTGTTCGTCAAGGAACTGGAAACCGCCCTGCTGGAAAACCAGGCCGACATCGCCGTGCACTCGATGAAAGACGTACCGATGGACTTCCCCGAGGGCCTGGGCCTGTACTGCATCTGCGAGCGTGAAGACCCGCGCGATGCGTTCGTGTCCAATACCTTCAAGAGCCTCGACGAGCTGCCCGCCGGCAGCATCGTGGGCACCTCCAGCCTGCGCCGCCAGGCCCAGTTGCTGACCCGTCGCCCGGACCTCGAGATCCGCTTCCTGCGCGGCAACGTCAACACCCGCCTGGCCAAGCTCGATGCCGGCGAGTACGACGCGATCATCCTCGCCGCCGCCGGTCTGATCCGCCTCGGTTTCGAAGACCGCATCACCTCGGGCATCAGCGTTGACGACAGCCTGCCCGCCGGTGGCCAGGGCGCAGTGGGCATCGAGTGCCGCAGCGTCGACAGCGAAATCCATGCACTGCTGGCCCCGCTTCACCACCAGGACACCGCCGACCGCGTGGTGGCCGAGCGTGCGCTGAACAAGCGCCTCAATGGCGGTTGCCAGGTGCCGATTGCCTGCTACGCCGTGCTCGAAGGCGAGCAACTGTGGCTGCGCGGCCTGGTCGGCGAGCCCAGCGGCGGCAAGCTGCTGACCGCCGAGGCCCGGGCACCTCGTGGCGATGCCGAAGCCCTGGGTGTCCAGGTGGCTGAAGACCTGCTCAAGCAAGGCGCCGAAGACATTCTCAAGGCAGTTTATGGCGAGGCCGGCCACCCGTGAGCGGCTGGCGCCTGCTCCTGACCCGGCCGGCGGAAGAATGCGCGGCCCTGGCTCAGTCGCTGGCTGAACAGGGGGTATCCAGCAGCAGCCTGCCGTTGCTGGAGATCCAGGCACTGAGCCTGGATGAGCACCAGCTTGGCCTGTTGCGCGGGCTTGATCAGTACGCCGCGATCATCGTGGTCAGCAAGCCGGCGGCCCGTCTCGGTCTGGCTGGTGCGACCCGCTACTGGCCCCGATTGCCGCCGTTGGCCTGGTTCACCGTGGGCGCCGCCACCGCGCAAGTGCTGCAGGACCAGGGCTGTCAGGTCAGTTATCCACAAGCCGGCGATGACAGTGAGGCGTTGCTGCAACTGCCCGCCTTGCACCAGGCACTGGCCGGTCCGGCACCTCGGGTGTTGATCATGCGCGGTGAAGGGGGGCGTGAATTGCTAGCAGAGCGTCTCGTCGAGCTAGGTGCTAGTGTCGATTATCTGCAACTCTACCGTCGCAACCTGCCCACCTACCCGCAGGGCGTGCTCTCTGCGCGTGTGGCCGGGGAGCGCCTGAATGGCCTGGTGGTCAGCAGTGGACAAGGGTTTGAACACCTGCGGCAGCTGGCCGGGGAGGGCTGGGCGCAACTGGCCCGATTGCCCTTGTTCGTGCCCAGCCCGCGGGTAGCGCAACAAGCCCGGGAAGCCGGGGCACAGAATGTAGTGGACTGTCGCGGTGCCAGTGCCGCGGCTTTGATGACAGCGTTGCGGCAAACGACCGCACCTGCCCCTGAGGCGCTAAGCTGATTGGCGACGAGCCCAATGCAAAGGATGGATACGTGAGCGAAACTGTCTTGCCCAACGATGATCTGCAATCGACGCCCGAAGCGTCTGAACCCACTGCCGCCACTTCTGGCAAACGTTCGGGCAATGGCCTGGCGTTCCTGGCCCTGCTGCTCGGTGCGGCAGGTGTTGCGGTTGGTGGGTGGGGGGTATGGCAGGTGCGTCAGCTCCAGGGTGCCGAGCAGGGCCAGGGCCAGTACCTGCAATCCCTGAGCGAGAAGACCCAGGCGTTGCAACTGCGTGAGCAGCAGATCTCGGCACAGCTGGCGAGCCTGCCCGCCGCCACCGAACTCGAAGACCGTCGACGCCTGGTGGCCCAGTTGCAAGGCGACCAGCAGCGCCTGAGCCAGCGCCTGGAAACCATCCTCGGCGCCAGCCGCAAGGACTGGCGCCTGGCCGAGGCCGAGCACCTGTTGCGTCTGGCCAGCCTGCGCCTGTCGGCCCTGCAGGACATCGCCAGTGCCCGCGCCCTGGTCGAGGGCGCCGATCAGATCCTGCGCGAGCAGAGCGATCCGGGTGCCTTCGCGGCCCGTGAACAACTGACCAAGAGCCTGGCTGCCCTCAACAGCACCCAGCAGCCGGACCGCACCGGGTTGTTCCTGAAACTGGCCGCCCAGCGTGAACAGGTGCAGCAACTCAGTGCCCTGTCCCCGGAATTCAACTCCGGTGCCGACGCGCTCGGCGCCCTGACCGCAGATGGCGATGGCGCCAGTCGCTGGTCGCAGTGGTGGGCGGAACTGTCGAAGTACTTCCAGATCGACTTCGATGCCGACGACAACATCCGTCCGCTGCTGGCCGGGCAATCGCTCAATCAACTGCGCCTGGCGCTGAGCCTGACCATCGAGCAGGCCCAGTGGGCCGCGCTCAATGGCGAAGCCAAGGTCTATAACCAGGCCCTGGATGATGCGCGCAGCGTCCTGCTGGCCAATTTCAATCCGGACAACCCGCAGAGCAAGGCCATGCTCGACAGCCTCAACGCGCTGGCCGACGAGCCGGTCTCGGTGGTGGTTCCGGACCTGGCAGACAGCCTTGCCGCTGTCCAGGCCTACCTGGAGCGCCGGCACTTGCCAGCCGAGGAGGCCAAGCCATGAAACGCGTCTACCTGCTGGCGGTCATCGCCATTGCAGTCGCGGCTGCGCTGGGCATCGCGATCGCCAAGCACAGTGGCTACGTGCTGATTTCCTACGGTGGTTTTCGCTATCAATCCGGGCTCTGGGCCGCGCTGGCAGCCCTGGCGAGCATCATCCTGGTGATTCTGGCGGTACGCTACCTGGTTGGCCTGGTGCTGACCTCCAGCGGAGTGGTCAACCCCTGGTCGCGGCGTAACCGCAGCCGACGTACCCAGCTGGCTATCGAGCAGGGGCAACTGGACCTTGCCGAGGGTCGCTGGGCCAGCGCCCAGCGCCACTTGCAGCGCGCTGCCGAAGCCGAGCGCCAACCGCTGCTGTACTACCTCGGTGCGGCGCGGGCTGCCAACGAGCTGGGGCGTGTCGAAGAGCGTGACAACCTGCTCGAGCGCGCGCTGGAGCGCCAGCCACAAGCCGAGTTGGCCATTGCCTTGAGCCATGCCCAGTTGCAGATGGACCAGGGTGAAAGCGAAGCGGCGCTGGTGACCCTGCAGGCCATGCAGGAGCGTCATCCCCATAACGCCCAGGTGCTGCGCCTGCTGCAGCGCCTGTATCGCGAGCGCGGTGACTGGTCGGCACTGATCCGGCTGATGCCGGACCTGCGCAAGGACAAGGTTTTGCCTGCTGCCGAACTGGCGGAGCTGGAACAACGGGCCTGGGGCGAGAACCTCAGCCTGGCCGCCAGTCGCGAAGGGGAAGAGCAAAGCGCCCGCCAGTCACTGGAAAGGGCCTGGCAGCAACTGACCGCCGCCCAGCGCCAGGAGCCGCAACTGGTGCTGGCCTATGCCGAGCAACTGCGTCAGCTGGGCGCCGAGAGCGAGGCCGAGGAGGCGCTGCGCACGGCGCTCAAGCGCCAGTACGAAAGCCATCTGGCACGGCTCTATGGCCTGGTGCGCGGGTCCGATCTGGCGCGCCAGCTGCACACTGCAGAAGGGTGGCTGAAGCAGCATGGCGACGACCCCAGCCTGCTGCTGACCCTGGGGCGACTGAGCCTGCAGAATCGACTCTGGGGCAAGGCGCGTGACTACCTGGAAAACAGCCTGCGCCTGCAACGCAATCCGGAAGCCTGTGCCGAGCTGGCGCGGCTGCTGGCCGGGCTGGGCGACACCGAGCGCAGCAACCAGTTGTTCCAGGAAGGCCTGGGCCTGCTGGATGAGCGGCTGCTGGCTCTGCCTTTGCCGGAAGCCGTTCGCGCTTGAAGCACCCTTGGGCTCGCGGCAGATCGCGGGCCCAAGCCTTCGGAGTATTTTCCTACATGCTCCTTCGCCAGAGCCTGCTAACGGGTGAGGCAGTTTCTGCGAAATCTCCCGATTATTCCCTTTCCAATCAGTGATTTGTCGTAGTTGTAGCGCCTTGAAACAAGGCGCGCCTTTCCTCTACCGTTTAGGCCTGCCCATCTCGAACACTGGATACTCCATGCTCATGGCTCGCTTGCGCTCACTGTTCTTTCCGGCCTTCCTGGCCTCAGTGTTGATGCTGGGCGTCGCGTTCTATCTCGAATGGGGCATGGGGCTGGCGCCCTGTCCGCTGTGTTACAGCCAGCGCTTGTTCCTGGGGGCCTTCGCGATGGTCTGCCTGGGCGCATTGCTGCAGGCACCCGGGCGCCTGGGGGCGCGCGTCTATGCCGCGCTGGCGCTGTTCTTTGCCACGGGTGGCGCCATCCTGGCGGCCAGGCATGTCTGGTTGCAGGGCATACCGTCGCGGGTCGCTGCCGACTGCACGCCACCCTTGGGCTATGTGGTCGAAAGCATGCCGCTGAGCCAGGTGCTCAAGGCCATGGTCGTCGGTAGCCCTGACTGTGTGCCGATCAACTGGAGCTTTCTCGACCTGACCATCGCCGAATGGAGCCTGCTGTCCTTCGTCCTGCTGGCCACCCTGCCGCTTTTCCGCTTGTTCGGGAACAGCCGTGCGGTGCTCCACCTGCGCTGAAAATCCAGGGCAAACGGTTGCCGATGCATTCGACCGACGGCATCGTCAGAAAGGATTAAACACTTGTATGAACTTTGTCGCGTGCGTACCTTGAAGCCTGGGACGCACGGGAATAATCTCCCTGCACGCATATCGAAAACACAGCTGCTCGATGCCGTCCTGCTGATTTCACCTTTGCTCCGCATGCTTGCGAGCGGGGGCAGGCGCATGACCCAGAAGGGAAGAGATCGCCATGCTTGATAGTTGTCAGAATGCTCAGGAACGCTGGGGTGGTGTTCACAAGCTCATTGACCGCTGGCTGGAGGAACGTGCAGAGCTAGTCACTGCCTTCCGCGAGCTACGCGATGCCAAGCCGGCTTTTGCCGACAAGGACAAGAGTCGAGATTTCTGTGCGGTGCTGATCGATTACGTGTCGGCCTGGCACTTTGAAGTGAGCGAGCAATTGGTGAGCGAAGCCAAGGCGTTCGGGGACACCCGGGGGCTGGAGCTGGCCAAGCAGATCAGTCCGCGCATCGATGCGACCACCGAGTTCGCCTCGGCGTTCAACGATCATTGCGACAAGGGCAACTGCAACGACCCCGAGCGTTTCGCGGAAAAGCTCGGTAAGCTCGGTAGCCTGTTGCATGAACGCTTCGAGCTCGAGGACTGTCTGATCGAAGTGCTGCACAACGCGCACAGCGAAGAAGCCACCCTTCAAGTCTGATCGGTGTGCCGATGCTTCAGTCGGCCACCCCGAGCAACTCGATTTCGAACACCAGGGGCGTATAGGGCGCAATCAGGTCACCCGCGCCCTCGGCGCCATAGGCCTGTGCGGACGGGATGACCAGGCGCCATTTCGAGCCTGTCGTCATTTCCGGCAACGCCACCTGCCATCCCTCGATCACGCTGCCCAGGCTGAACCACTGCGCCTGCTGGTTCTGATCGAAGACCGTGCCATCCGGCAACTTGCCGACGTAACGTACCTGTACTTTTCCCTTCGACGTAGCTTTTGCGCCGCTGCCCTTGACCTGCTCGCTGACCAGAATGCCGTTGGCCAGTTCACGCACGCCCGCGCGTGCACGCTCGGTGGCCATGAAGCGCTTTTCCGCATTCAGTAACTGTTCACGTTGTGCGTCGAGCGCAGCCTGATTGGCCTGTTGTTCATGTTCGCCGAGTATCGCGTCCATGCGCTCTTTGCTCAGGGTCAGCGGCTTGTTCTGATAGGCCTGGCGCAAGCCATCGATCAGGGCGTCCAGTTGCAAGTTGGGAACTTCGCTACGCAGGCGCTCCCCCAGGCTTGCACCCAGGCTGTAAGCCAGGTCGTGGTCGTTGTTGGTAGGGGCGGCAGGTGCCGCCATCAGCGATGCCGGCAATAGAAAAAGACCTAATACAAAATAGCGCGACACCGGCTTACTCCTGCTTCAGCGGATATCAAGTATGCCAGCCTTCACGGGATACTTTGTGTAAATATCAGCAACACTTTGTACAGCATCTACACTTGATTCCAGCTGCAGCGATAACAACTTTGCCCAGGCATGCAACGCGGCGCCTTCGATACTGTCAACATGCCCTAGCGGCGGTAGCAGCAGAAGCATAGTATGAGCCGCACTCTCGTCAGCCAGGAGGTAAACCATGTCGGCCAATAAGAAGCCAGTAAGTACGCCGTTGCACCTGCTCCAACAACTCTCGGGCAGCCTGCTCGATCATTTGGAAAATGCCTGCTCGCAAGCGCTGGCTGATGCTGAAAAACTCCTCGCCAAGTTGGAAAAACAACGCGGCAAGGCGCAAGAGAAACTGCACAAATCCCGCCTCAAACTGCAGGACGCTGCCAAGGCCGGTAAAGCCAAGGCACAGGCCAAGGCCAAGTCGACCGCTGCCGAACTGGAAGAGTTGCTCGACTCGCTCAAGGAGCGCCAGTCGCAGACACGCACCTACATTGCCCAGCTCAAGCGTGATGCCCAGGAAAGCCTGAAACTGGCCCAGGGCGTTGGCAAGGTCAAAGAAGCTGCTGCCAAGGCGCTGACGCTGCGTTCGGCAAAACCTGCGCCTGTAGCTGCCAAACCAGCCACCAAGGCACCGGCCAAGCCAGCAGCCAAACCTGCCAGCAAACCAGCAGCGGCAAAAACACCTGCTCGCACTGCTGCCGCCAAACCAGTTGCAGCGAAACCAGCGGCCAAACCTGCCGCGGCCAAAGCACCTGCCAAGCCAGCAGCCAAACCTGCCAGCAAACCAGCAGCGGCAAAAGCACCTGCTCGCGCTGCTGCCGCCAAACCAGTTGCAGCGAAACCAGCGGCCAAACCTGCCGCGGCCAAAGCACCTGCCAAACCAGCAGCCAGGACTGCTGCGGCCAAGCCGGCAGCCAAACCAGCAGCCAAACCTGCTGCGGCCAAGCCGGCAGCCAAGCCAGCGGCCAAGCCTGTTGCAGCCAAAGCGCCAGCCAAGCCAACGGCCAAACCTGCTGTTGCCAAGGCACCAGCCAAGCCAGCGGCCAAACCTGCTGCGGCCAAGGCACCAGCCAAGCCAGCGGCCAAACCTGCTGCGGCCAAAGCACCGGCCAAGCCCGCTGCAAAACCGGCAGCCAAGCCCGCTGCGCCAGCAGTTGCCGCCAAACCGGCTACTCCGGCAGCGCCTGTGACCCCGGCAGCCACGCCGGCAGCTGCGGCACCGGCACCTACTCCGTCGGCTGCACCGGCCGCTTCGGTAACGGCCCCTCAGACCCCGTCTTCGGCGTCCTGAGTCGAGCCCATCACGACGCGCAGCCTGTGCAGCGCGTCGTGATTCGCGCTGGCGTCTGTTGCCAGCCATTGCAACCAGTCTGCGCCACGCTCGGGTGTCGGTACCCAGTGCTCGCAGAGGCCTTCCAGACGCTCCAGCAGAATGCGTTCTGCCGCCAGTTCCACTCCCTTGATCTGCTCACGCAAGCCCGCCAGTTGCGGATCGTCCGCGGCTGCCTGTCGCCATTGTTGGCGCACGCGGCGTAGCGGTTCGACCACCTCGGTTTGCCAGGCATCGGCCTGCTCGCGCAGTGCACGCATGCGTTGTGCGTCCGGTGTCACACCTCGTTCGCCCAGCCACACGGCGCAGAGCAGCAGGCAGACATCGCCGCCCTGATCCTGCCAGTGCAGGCACGCCGCTTCGACGCCTGGGCGGGCGTAGAGATTCAGGGCAAAATTCCACAGGTCGGTGTGCATGGTTCCACTCGCGCCAGTCGCCGACGAAGCTGGTAGACTCCGCGGCCATTATGATCAGACTATCGAACCTCACTTTACAGCGTGGTCCCCAGCGCCTGCTAGAAGGCGCCGAGATGACCCTGCACGCCGGTCAGAAGGCCGGCCTGATCGGTGCCAATGGTGCCGGTAAATCCAGCCTGTTCGCCCTGCTGCGCGGTGAGCTGACGCCCGACTCCGGCGACTGTCAGCTGCCGGCCGACTGGCGTATCGCGCACATGCGCCAGGAGGTCGATACCCTCGACCGACTGGCGGTCGACTATGTGCTCGATGGTGACGCCCGCCTGCGCAAGGTGCAGGCCGAGCTGGCCGCCGCCGAAGCCGCCCATGACGGTACGGCATTGGCGCGCCTGCATATCGAGCTGGACAGCGCCGATGGCTACACCGCCGATGCCCGGGCGCGCAAGCTGCTGGCGGGCCTGGGCTTTACCAACGCGCAGATGGATCGCCGGGTCGGTGACTTCTCCGGTGGCTGGCGGATGCGCCTGAACCTGGCCCAGGCACTGATGTGCCCGTCCGACCTGTTGCTGCTCGATGAGCCGACCAACCACCTGGACCTCGATGCCATTCTCTGGCTGGAAGACTGGCTCAAGGGCTACCCGGGCACGCTGCTGCTGATTTCCCACGACCGCGATTTCCTCGATGCGGTGGTCGATCATGTCGCCCATGTCGAGCAATGCAAGCTGACGCTATATCGTGGCGGCTACACCGCCTTCGAGCGCACCCGTGCCGAACGCCTGGCCCAGCAGCAACAGGCCTACGAGAAGCAGCAGGCCCAGCGCGCGCACATGGAAAAGTACATTGCCCGGTTCAAGGCCCAGGCCACCAAGGCACGCCAGGCGCAAAGCCGGATCAAGGCCCTGGAGCGCATGGAGGAGCTGTCGGCTGCCCATGTCGATTCACCGTTCGACTTCGTCTTCCGCGAGTCGGAGAAGATCTCCAGCCCCTTGCTCGACCTCTCCGAGGGTCGCTTGGGCTACGGTGACAAGACCGTGCTGGAGAAGGTCAAGCTGCAGCTCACCCCGGGTGCGCGCATCGGCTTGCTCGGCCCCAACGGCGCGGGTAAGTCGACCCTGATCAAGAACCTCGCCGGCGAACTGGAGCCGCTCAGTGGACGCCTGGTGCGCGGCGAGAACCTGTCGGTGGGTTACTTCGCCCAGCACCAGCTCGACTCCCTGGACAACAAGGCCAGCCCCTTGCTGCACCTGCAGCGCCTGGCACCGACCGAGCGTGAGCAGACCCTGCGCGACTTCCTCGGCGGCTTCGACTTCCGTGGCGGGCGCATCGACGAGCCGGTGGTGAACTTCTCCGGTGGCGAAAAGGCCCGGTTGGCCCTGGCCCTGATCGCCTGGGAACGCCCGAACCTGTTGCTGCTCGACGAACCGACCAACCACCTGGACCTGGAAATGCGCCTGGCGCTGACCATGGCCCTGCAGGAGTTCAGCGGCGCGGTGCTGGTGGTCTCCCACGACCGTCACCTGCTCAAGAGCACCACGGATGACTTCCTGCTGGTGGCCGATGGCAAGGTCGAGACCTTCGACGGCGACCTGGACGACTACACCCGCTGGCTGGTCGAGTACCGCCAGCGCAATGCGCCGGTCAGCAGCGCACCGGTCAACGCCGACAAGACCGACAAGAAAGCCCAGCGCCAGGCCGCAGCGGCCCTGCGCCAGCAGCTGGCCCCGCACAAGCGTGAGGCGGACAAGCTCGAACGCGAGCTGGGCACCCTGCACGAGCAACTGGCGAAGATCGATGCCAGCCTGGGTGACAGCGCCTTGTATGAAGCGGCACGCAAGGATGAGCTGCGTGACCTCTTGGCCCAGCAGGCCAAACTCAAGGTTCGCGAGGCTGAACTGGAAGAAGCCTGGATGGCCGCCCTCGAGCAGCTGGAGACCATGCAGGCGGAGCTGGAGGCGCTGTCTTGATAGGGTCGTTGCAACTGCCGGTGCCGCCGGAGTGGATCGCTCCGTTCTGGCTGGGCCTGCAGATCCTGCTGATCCTGTGCGCCGCCTTTGTCCTGCAGCGCCTGGTCGGGCGCTGCCTGAAGCGTCTGGGCGAGCGCTATCCGCTGCCACCGGAGCTGATGATGCCGGTACGTGGTGGCCTGCGCTGGCTGATCATGGGCAGTGCGCTGGTATTCGTGCTCGAACGCCTGGGGGTGTCTGCCACGGTGCTGTGGACAGCCTTGTCCGGCTTCGTTGCCGTGGCGGCGGTGGCGTTCTTCGCCATGTGGAGCGTGTTGTCGAACCTGTTGTGCGCCGTGTTGATCTTCACCGTCGGGCCGTTTCGCATCGGCGACGTGGTGGAGTTGGTCGAGACCATCGACAAGCCTGGGGTGAAGGGGCGGGTGGTCGCCATCAACCTGCTGTACACCACCCTGATCGAACTGCCGGAAGCCGGTGGGGCAACGGTGCAGGTACCCAACAGCCAGTTCTTCCAGAAGTCGGTGCGGCGTTGGCGCGGCGCTGAGATCGTGCCGCTGGTCGGTGAAGACAAGCCGGCCGGCAATTGATCGATTGCTGAAAAAAATCGTGGTTATTTTTTCGCCAGCGCACTAGCTTAGAGCTTTGTAACAAGCCAGGGCCGAGGTGTGCGATGTCGTTGGAAACGTGGTTGGCATTTTTTGCCGCTTGCTGGGTGATCAGCCTGTCGCCGGGTGCCGGGGCCATTGCCTCGATGTCCTGCGGTTTGCAGTACGGTTTTTGGCGTGGCTACTGGAACGCCCTGGGCCTGCAACTGGGCCTGGTGCTGCAGATCGCGATCATCGCGGCAGGCGTCGGCGCGGTCCTGGCAGCATCGGCCACGGCGTTCCAGGTGATCAAATGGTTTGGCGTGGCCTACCTGGTCTACCTGGCGGTCAAGCAGTGGCGCGCATTGCCCGCCGATATCACCGATGAATCTGCCGTGCGGCCTATCGGCAAGCCGCTGAGCCTGGTGTTCCGTGGTTTCCTGGTCAACGTCAGCAACCCCAAGGCATTGATCTTCATGCTCGCGGTGCTGCCGCAGTTCATCAACCCCCATGCGGCCCTGTTGCCCCAGTACCTGATCATTACTGCGACCATGATCACCGTCGACCTGCTGGTCATGGCCGGCTACACCGGGCTGGCGGCGCGGGTATTGCGCCTGCTGCGCACGCCCAAGCAGCAGCGGCGGATGAACCGCACCTTTGCCGGGCTGTTCCTCGGTGCAGCCACCTTGCTGGCAACCATTCGCCGCGCACCGGTGTAGGGGCAACCGACTTTGTGGGAGCTGGCGAAGCCTGCGATGGGGGTCACACCGGCCTCATCGCCGGCGCTGCCGGCTCCTACAAGGGCTTCGGTATGCACCACCCCCAATAAAAAAGGCGACCTCAGGGTCGCCTTTTTTATTGAATATGAAATTGTCACTAGATTTTGCAGAGATTGACCTGCAAACCTTGAGTGATGGCCATTGGAAGTGAACAATGCAATACCTCGCATTGTCATTTGAGATTGGCCCCCATGATTGCCCGTTCCCGCTTGCTCGCCTGGCTGCTTTGGCCGGTGCTGGCGCTGTGCAGTACCACGCTTCTGGCCGACACGGTCGAAGACGCGGCCAAGGCCCTGCACCTGCTCGACTACATTGGCGCCGACTATCCCGCCACGGTCGAGGCGGGCAAGGTGGTGGACGAAGGTGAATACCGCGAGCAGCTGGAGTTCACCGACGTGCTGCAAGGCCTGGTCGCAGGTTTGCCGACCCGCGCCGAGCGTCAGGCGCTGGAGCAGGGCGTGGTCGGCCTGCGCCAGGCGATCAGCCAGCGCCAGGACGGTGCCAGCGTCGCGCGTCAGGCCCGGCAGCTGGGAGCACAGCTGGCGCTGACCTATGAGGTCAGCCAGGCACCGATCATCACCCCTGACCCCAGCCGCGGCGCACCGTTGTACGTCCAGCACTGTTCGGTCTGCCACGGCGACAGCGGTGCCGGTGACGGCCCGGCGGGCGTGGGCCTGACCCCGCCACCCGCCAACCTGCGTAGCAGCGAGCGCCTCGATCGGCTGAGCCTGTACGACCTCTACAACACCCTGGGACAGGGCATCGAAGGTACCGACATGCCGTCCTTTGCCGACCAGCTCGACGAGCGTCAGCGCTGGGACCTGGCCACCTACATCGCCAGCTTCACCGCCGAGCCGGCCAAGGCCAAGGGCGAAGCCCGCTTCAATCTCGCCGACCTGGCCCGCCAGACGCCACTGGAAGTCGAGGCCTCCCAAGGTGCCGAAGCGGCAGCGGTCTTCCGCGCCCAGCGCGCCCAGCCTCCGCAGGTCCAGCGCGGCCCGGCGCAGCTGCTGGACTACACCGCGAGCACCCTGGACAAGAGCCTGGCGGCCTACCAGGCCGGCGATCACGAGCAGGCCTACGATCTGTCGGTGGCGGCCTACCTCGAAGGTTTCGAGCTGGTCGAAAGCTCGCTGGACAACATCGACACCAACGTGCGCAAGGACACCGAGAAGTCGCTGATGGCTTACCGGCAGTCCTTGCAGGACGGTTTGCCGCCGGAACAGGTGAGCCAGCGCCTGCAGGTGGCCAAGGCCAAGCTCAAGGAGGCCGGTGGCCTGCTTGGCGGTGACGGCCTGAGCTGGTCGCTGAGCTATATCTCCGGGTTGCTGATCCTGCTGCGCGAAGGCCTGGAGGCGATCCTGGTGCTGGCGGCGATCCTGGCGTTCCTGCGCAACACCGGCCAGCAGTCGGCCATGCGCAGCGTCAACATCGGCTGGGGCCTGGCCCTGCTGGCCGGGTTGGGGACCTGGGCCGTGGCGGCCTATGCGATCGATGTCAGTGGCGCCCAGCGCGAGTTGCTGGAAGGCTGCACGGCATTGTTCGCCAGTGTCATCGTATTGTGGCTCGGGGTGTGGATGCATGATCGCCGGCACGCGGCATCCTGGCAGAACTACATCAAGAGCAGCCTGGTCAGCGGAGGAGGCCGCTTCGGTTTTGCCGTGCTGGCCTTCTTCTCGGTGTACCGCGAGCTGTTCGAGGTGATCCTGTTCTACGAAACCCTCTGGCTGCAGGCCGGTGCCGCCGGGCACAACGCCGTATTGGCTGGTGGTGCCACCGCGCTGGTGCTGCTGGTGGGGCTGGCCTGGGTGATTCTGCGCGGTTCGGCGAAATTGCCGCTGGCGCTGTTCTTCAGCATCAACGCCGGGTTGCTCTGCGCCCTGTCGGTGGTGTTCGCCGGGCACGGGGTCAAGGCCCTGCAGGAGGCGGGTGTGTTCGGTACGCGGCCGGTGTCGTTCTTCGAGTTCGACTGGCTGGGCATCCACGCCGACGCCTACTCGCTGGCGGCCCAGGTGACGGCCTTGCTGGCCATTGCGGTGTTCTACGGGCGTAGCCGCCTGGCCGAGAAGCGCCGCGTCTCGGCGGGTTGATTTGAAGCCGGACGGGCGAGCAGGGATACTGTTCGCCCGTTTTCGTTGGAATCTGATGTGATGCGTGTCTGGATCGATGCCGATGCCTGCCCCAAGGCGGCCAAGGATCAGGTCGTCAAATTTGCCCTCAAGCGCCAGCTGGAGGTCGTGCTGGTGGCCGGGCAGAGCCAGATCAAGCCGGCTTTCGCCTGTGTCAGGCTGATCGTTGTGCCCAGCGGTCCGGATGCGGCCGATGATTACCTGGTCGAACATGCCGTACCGGGTGAGCTGGTGATCTGCAGCGACGTGCCCCTGGCCGATCGCCTGGTCAAGAAGGGTGTGGCCTGCCTCGATCCCCGGGGCCGTGAATTCGATGAGCGCAACATGGGTGAGCGGCTGGCGGTGCGCAACCTGTTCACCGACCTGCGCGAGCAGGGCCAGGTCGGGGGTGGCCAGGCGCCCTATGGCGATCGCGAGAAGCAGGCCTTCGCCAACTCACTGGACCGCATTCTGACGCGCCTGGCGCGCCAGAATCCGGCCTGAGGGCCACTGTAGTGGGAGCGGGCTTGCCCCGCGATTGATCTCGCCGCCGCATCGCGGGACAAACCCGCTCCCACACTCGCCTACTGGGTCAGCTCCAGTACCCGGTCGACCAGCTTGTAAATGCCGCCTGCGGCTTCGCTGATGCTCTTGGCGAGCATGTAGGCCGGGGTGCTGACCAGCTTGCGCTGGGTATCTTCGACGATGTCATGGACATCGCACTCCTCGTGGGTGCCGCCCATCTTGACGATGGCCGCGCTGGTGC
Source organism: Pseudomonas sp. BJa5 (assembly GCF_030272875.2). Classification (NCBI taxonomy): domain Bacteria; kingdom Pseudomonadati; phylum Pseudomonadota; class Gammaproteobacteria; order Pseudomonadales; family Pseudomonadaceae; genus Pseudomonas; species Pseudomonas sp. BJa5. The sequence continues at coordinate 77,008 of NZ_JALRNG020000004.1, read as the reverse complement.
CCGCATCGTTGCCGATGGTGCAGACCACGCCCGGGCCATAGATCTTCGCCGCCAGGGCCGGCGAGATGCAGATCAGGCCGACCGGCTTGCCGGCTTCGGCGAAGGCTTCGGCCAGGGCCAGCACGTCCGGGTGGACGGTGCAGCCGGTGCCTTCGACGGCGAAGTTGGACAGGTTTTTCGCCGAGCCGAAGCCGCCGGGCACGATCAAGGCATCGAAATCCTTGGCATCCGCTTCACGCAGGTCCTTGATCTCGCCGCGTGCGATGCGCGCCGATTCCACCAGGACATTGCGCGATTCGGGCATTTCTTCGCCGGTCAGGTGGTTGATCACATGCATCTGCGCGATGTTCGGTGCAAAGCACTGCACCTGGGCGCCGCGCTGGTCGAGGCGCAGCAGGGTAATCACGCTCTCGTGGATTTCGGCGCCGTCATAGACACCACAGCCGGAAAGAATCACTGCAACTTTTTTGGTCATGCTCACTACTCCCGAGTCGAGGCGCTAAATGTCCTCTAAATTGGCAGATGTCGCCATAGGGTTCGGGGCCATCCGGGCCTAATCTTGTGCAATAGCCTGGAGATGGATGACCCATGGACCTGATTTTGCTGGCGGTGCCGTTCTTCTTTGTCCTGATTGTGGTCGAGTTGCTCGCCGACCGCCTGCGCGGCATGCGCACCTACCGCTTGGCCGACGCCATCAACAGCCTCAGCACCGGCGTGCTGTCGACCACCACGGGGCTGTTGACCAAGGGGGTAGGGCTGGTGACCTATGCCCTGGCCTGGGAGCACCTGGCGCTGTTCAGGCTGCCGGGCGAGGCGCTCTGGACCTGGGTGCTGGCCTTCGTCCTCTACGACCTGTGCTACTACTGGCTGCACCGCTTCGGCCATGAGCGCAATATCCTCTGGGCGGCACATTCGGTGCATCACCAGAGCGAGGACTACAACCTGTCCACGGCCCTGCGCCAGACCAGCAGCGGTTTCCTGTTGTCGTGGATCTTCTACCTGCCCCTGGCGGTATTGGGCGTGCCGCCGCTGGTGTTCATCACGGTTGCGGCACTGAACCTGCTTTACCAGTTCTGGGTGCATACCCGGCACATTCCCAAGCTGGGCTGGTTCGAGTGGCTGTTCATCACGCCGTCCAATCATCGCGTCCACCATGCACAGAATCCTCTGTACTTGGATCGCAACTACGGTGGAGTGTTCATTGTCTGGGACCGTCTGTTCGGCACCTTCCAGGAGGAGGACGACAACGAGCCGGTGATTTTCGGCGTGACCACGCCGCTGGCCAGCTGGAATCCGCTGTGGGCCAACCTGCAGTTCTATGCCCAGTTGTGGCATGACGCCCGGCATGCCGAGCACTGGTGGGACAAGCTGCGGATCTGGTTCATGCCCACTGGCTGGCGCCCGGCGGATGTGGCGCGGCGCTTTCCCCAGCCCAAGCAGGACCTGAGCCGCTTTCGCAAGTTCGAGGTGCCGCTGGGCTGGCCGCAGCAGGTCTATGTGACGCTGCAGTTTGCATTGTATGTCGGGCTGGGCAGCTACCTGATGGAGCATGCCGGGCAGCTGTCGACCGCAGCCCTGGTGCTGGGCTGGGCGGTGATGGCATTCGGTTTGTTCGTGTTCGGCGCGGCCCTGGAGAATCGCCCCTGGGCCGTGCGCCTGGAACTGCTGCGGCTGGGACTGAATGTCCCGGCCATGCTGCTGGCCGGGATCACCGGTTTATGGCCGGTCACTACCCTGATCTGGGTCGCGCTGGTCGGTTACAGCCTGCTCAGCCTGGTCGGCCTTTACGCCAGCCGCTTCCTTGCGAGCGACCCGCGCCGCCCTGAAGCGACGGCGCAGCCACAGGCAGCCGCCGAGGGCCAGCAGGCCGCCGAGCACCCATAGCTCGTATTCCTTCACGTTGCCCAGGATACCTTCGAGGATGGCGCCGAAGTGATAGGCGGCGGCGCCCAGGGCCAGGGCCCAGACGATGGCGCCAATACCGTTGAGCAGCAGGTAGCGGCGCGGCGGGTAGCCGGACAGGCCGATGGCCACCGGCATCACCGTGCGCAGGCCGTAGACGAAGCGGAAGCTCAGGACCCAGATATCCGGATGGCGGCGGATATGCTCCAGCGCGCGATCACCCATCATCTGCCAGCGCGGTTTGCGCGCCAGCAGCTTGCGCCCGTGTTTACGCCCCATGAAGTACCACAGCTGGTCACCGGCATAGCTGCCGAAGAAGGCCACCAGGACCACCAGGTTGATATCCATGTATCCGCGGGACGCAAGGAAGCCTGCGAGAACCAGGATGGTCTCACCTTCAAAAAACGTACCGAGAAAAAGGGCAAAGTAGCCGAAATCCTGCAGGAATTGTTGGAGCATTTTCTGGGTGCTGGCGAAATGAACGCGCAGCCTAACCCTTCGTGGCCTTTGGGGAAAGTGTCCAAATGTGTCTCGACGTGAAGAATGCCTACAAGGACAATGGCTGCGTCCTCAAGTCGCAGGGTTGTCCCTGGCTGTCATTCAAGCGTCATAATGGCCGCTTATAACTGTCGCGCTCGCCCGCCTGCGCGGGCTCAGGAGTCTGCCGTGAGCTTTACCCCCGCTAACCGTTTGTTTCCTGCCACCCGTCTGCGCCGTAACCGCCGTGACGATTTTTCCCGTCGCCTGGTTCGCGAAAACGTACTGACTGTCGATGACCTGATCCTGCCGGTGTTTGTCCTGGAAGGCGAAAATCGCCGCGAGGAAGTCGCGTCGATGCCGGGCGTCGAGCGCCTGAGCATCGATTTGTTGCTGGAAGCTGCGCAAGAGTGGGTGAGCCTGGGCATTCCTGCCCTGGCGCTGTTCCCGGTGACCCCGAGCGAGAAAAAGTCCCTGGACGCTGCCGAAGCCTGGAACCCGGAAGGTATCGCCCAGCGCGCCACCCGCGCCTTGCGCGAGCGTTTCCCGGAACTGGGGGTGATCACCGACGTGGCCCTGGACCCGTTCACCACCCACGGCCAGGACGGCATCCTCGACGAGGAAGGCTACGTACAGAACGACATCACCGTCGATGCCCTGGTGCGCCAGGCCTTGTCCCATGCCGAAGCCGGTGCCCAGGTGGTGGCGCCTTCGGACATGATGGACGGTCGTATCCAGGCCATCCGTGAAGCCCTGGAGCTGGCCGGTCATGTCAATGTGCGTATCATGGCCTACTCGGCCAAGTACGCCAGTGCCTACTACGGCCCGTTCCGCGATGCGGTCGGCTCGGCCCTGAACCTGGGCAAGGCCAACAAGGCCTCCTACCAGATGGACCCGGCCAACAGCAACGAAGCGCTGCACGAAGTGGCCGGGGACCTGGCCGAAGGCGCCGACATGGTCATGGTCAAGCCAGGCATGCCGTACCTGGATATCCTTTATCGGGTCAAAGAGGAATTCAAGGTCCCGACCTTTGTCTATCAGGTCAGTGGCGAGTACGCCATGCACATGGCCGCGATCCAGAACGGCTGGCTCAGTGAGGGCGTGATCCTGGAATCCCTCACGGCCTTCAAACGGGCGGGCGCTGATGGCATCCTGACCTATTTCGCCGTTCGCGCTGCTCAATTGATGAGAGGGCAGTAACGCCCTTCAGGAACGCCAGATGAATAACGAAGTACTTAGCGAAGTCGATGTGAAGCAAGCCCAGCCCGTGCCCGAGCAGATGCTCGAAACACCGCCGGAGCCTGCCGCAGTGCCGGAACCCGTGGCCGAGGTCGAGGCGCCTGCGCCTGCGCCCGCCCCGGTGGCACCGGCCATCGCCGTTCCCGGCCTGGACGACAGCAGCCTGTACATTCATCGCGAATTGTCCCAGCTGCAGTTCAACATCCGCGTGCTGGAGCAGGCACTGGACGAGAGCTATCCCTTGCTGGAGCGGCTGAAGTTCCTGCTGATCTTCTCCAGCAACCTGGATGAGTTCTTCGAAATTCGTGTGGCGGGCCTGAAGAAGCAGATCACCTTTGCCCGTGAGCAGGCCGGGGCTGACGGCCTGCAACCGCACCAGGCGCTGGCGCGGATCAGCGACCTGGTGCACAGCGAAGTGCACCGCCAGTACGCGATCCTCAACGACGTGCTGCTGCCGGAGCTGGAAAAACACCAGATCCGTTTCATCCGTCGCCGGCACTGGAACACCAAGCTCAAGACCTGGGTGCGGCGTTTCTTCCGTGACGAAATCGCCCCGATCATCACCCCGATCGGCCTCGACCCGACTCACCCGTTCCCGTTGCTGGTGAACAAGAGCCTGAACTTCATCGTCGAACTCGAAGGCGTGGACGCCTTCGGCCGCGATTCGGGCCTGGCGATCATTCCCGCGCCACGCCTGCTGCCGCGGGTGATCAAGGTGCCGGAGGAGGTGGGTGGTCCTGGCGACAACTACGTGTTCCTGTCGTCGATGATCCACGCCCACGCCGATGACCTGTTCCAGGGCATGAAGGTCAAGGGTTGCTATCAGTTCCGCCTGACCCGTAACGCCGACCTGGCGCTGGACTCCGAGGACGTCGAGGACCTGGCCCGGGCCCTGCGTGGCGAGCTGTTCTCGCGGCGTTATGGCGATGCGGTGCGCCTGGAAGTGGTCGACACCTGCCCGAAACACCTGTCCGATTACCTGCTCAAGCAGTTCAGCCTGAGCGAAAGCGAGCTGTACCAGGTCAACGGTCCGGTCAACCTGACCCGTCTGTTCAGCATCACCGGGCTCGATAGCCACCCGGAGCTGCAATACACCCCGTTCACGCCAGCGATTCCCAAGTTGCTGCAGAACGCCGACAACATCTTCAGCGTGGTCGGCAAGCAGGACATCCTGCTCATGCACCCGTTCGAGTCGTTCACCCCGGTGGTCGACCTGCTGCGCCAGGCCGCCAAGGACCCGAACGTCCTGGCCGTGCGCCAGACCCTGTACCGCAGCGGTGCCAACTCGGAAATCGTCGACGCGCTGGTCGATGCCGCACGTAACGGCAAGGAAGTCACCGCGGTGATCGAGCTGCGGGCGCGCTTCGACGAAGAGTCCAACCTGCAATTGGCCAGCCGCTTGCAGGCCGCCGGTGCGGTAGTGATCTATGGTGTGGTGGGCTTCAAGACCCACGCCAAGATGATGCTGATCCTGCGCCGTGAGCAGGGCGAGATCGTCCGTTACGCGCACCTGGGTACCGGTAACTACCACGCCGGCAACGCCCGCCTGTACACCGACTACAGCCTGCTGACCTCGGACGACGCCCTGTGCGAAGACGTCGGCAAGCTGTTCAGCCAGCTGATCGGCATGGGCAAGACCTTGCGCATGAAGAAGCTGCTGCACGCGCCGTTCACCCTGAAGAAGGGCATGCTCGACATGATTGCCCGGGAAACCCAGTTCGCCCTGGAGGGCAAACCGGCGCACATCATCGCCAAGTTCAACTCGCTGACCGATCCGAAGATCATCCGTGCCTTGTACAAGGCCAGCCAGTCCGGCGTGCGTATCGACCTGGTGGTGCGTGGCATGTGCTGCCTGCGTCCGGGGATTGCCGGGGTGTCGCACAACATCCAGGTGCGTTCGATCGTCGGTCGCTTCCTGGAGCACACCCGGGTGTTCTACTTCCTCAACGGTGGCGAGGAGCAGATGTTCCTTTCCAGCGCCGACTGGATGGAACGCAATCTCGACAAGCGGGTCGAGACCTGCTTCCCGGTCGAGGGCAAGAAGCTGGTCCTGCGGGTGAAGAAAGAGCTGGAAGGGTATCTGACCGACAACACCCACGCCTGGATCCTGCAGCCGGACGGCCGCTACGTACGCAGCACGCCAACCGGCAACCAGAACCCGCGCAGTGCCCAGGCCGCCCTGCTCGAGCGCCTGAGCAACCCGGTCCTCAGCGTACGCTGAGGACGAAGCTGACCCGGGTCAGCCACTCCGCCTCCAGGGCGAAGTCGGCCTGGGTCAGCTGGTTCTGCTCCAGCCAGCCTGCCGGAAACTCGACGTCGAGGCTGTCGCCGGCGGCGTGCAGGGTGACGGTAGGCATCTGCTGGGTGCCACGGATGTGGTGGAACAGGATCGCAAAGCGCAGCAGCACGCACAGGCGGATCAGCTTGACGCCTTCGTCACCGAATTCGGCAAACTTGTCCTTGGGAATGTTACGGCGGTGGCCGCGCACCAGTAGCGACAGCATCTGCTGGTCTTCCCGCGAGAAGCCGGCAAGGTCGGAGTGCTCGATCAGGTAGGCGCCGTGCTTGTGGTATTGGTAGTGGGCGATATCCAGGCCCACTTCATGCACCTTGGCGGCCCAGCCGAGCAGTTCGCGCCAGATCCCGTCCTCCAGGTCCCAGGCCTGGGCCACCTGGTCGAAGGCATGCAGGGCCTTGCGCTCGACCCGGGCAGCCTGCCCCTGGTCGACATGGTAACGCTCCATCAGCGAGGTCAGGGTGCGCTCGCGCACGTCTTCGTGCTGATGACGACCCAGCAGGTCGTAGAGCACGCCTTCGCGCAAGGCACCGTCGCAGTGATCCATGCGCTGCAGTTCCAGTGCGTCGAAAATGGCTTCGAGGATGGCCAGGCCCGCCGGGAAGATCGCCCGACGGTCCGGCTTGACCCCGTCGAAGTCGATCTTCTCGACTTCACCCAGCTTGAACAGCTTGCGTTTGAGCCAGGCCAGGCCTTCGGCGTTGACCTCGCCGCTGCCCAGGCCGCCGGACTTGATCGCCAGGCCAATGGCGCGGATGGTACCGGACGAGCCGATGGCCTCGTCCCAGGTCAGGCGGTGCAGGGCGTTCTCGATGCTCATCAGCTCCAGGCGCGCCGCGGTGTAGGCCTGGGCATAGCGCGCCGGGGTGATCTTGCCGTCGCGGAAATAGCGCTGGGTGTAGCTGACGCAACCCATTTGCAGGCTTTCGCGCAGCAGCGGTTCGAAGCGCTGGCCGATGATGAATTCGGTACTGCCGCCGCCGATATCGGCGACCAGGCGTTTGCCGGGGGTGTCGGCCAGGGTGTGGGACACGCCGAGGTAGATCAGGCGTGCTTCCTCGCGGCCGGAAATCACTTCCACCGGGTGACCGAGAATGTCTTCGGCGCGGCGGATGAATTCGCCGCGGTTGCGTGCTTCGCGCAGGGCGTTTGTGCCGACGATGCGCACGGCACCATCAGGCATGCCGCTGATCAGCTGGGCAAAGCGCTTGAGGCAGTCCAGGCCGCGTTGCATGGACTCTTCATTGAGCTGACGTTCTTCGTTGATGCCGGCGGCCAGTTGAACCTTTTCCCCGAGCCGCTCAAGAATGCGGATCTCGCTATGGTGGGCCTTGGCCACGACCATATGGAAGCTGTTGGAGCCCAGGTCGATGGCAGCGATCAGGGACAGATTCTTCGCTGTGGTTTGCGGCATGATCATGGTTTCTCGGTCGATAACCCGGCAATCCTGCCACGATCCACGGCTGACGCCAACGCGCAGCGTATCAAGGCTTGATGTGGGGCAGGTTGAGTGGGAAATATGACGTTCCTGTGGCAGCGGTGATATGCGCGGTCATGCACAACTATAGTTAGACTCAATCGCCCGCGACTTCCTGTCCGTCGCCGGTGCGGCTATGATGGGCCACGTTTTTTTGCTTACGACCTTGGAGACTTCCATGAGCAGCGATCTTATCAAACACGTCACCGACGCCACCTTCGAAGCCGAAGTACTGAAGGCTGAAGGCCCGGTGCTGGTCGACTACTGGGCTGAATGGTGCGGCCCTTGCAAAATGATCGCTCCGGTTCTGGACGACATCGCCGCTACCTACCAGGGCAAACTGACCGTCGCCAAACTGAACATCGACGACAACCAGGAAACCCCGGCCAAGCACGGCGTGCGTGGCATCCCGACGCTGATGCTGTTCAAGAACGGCAACGTCGAGGCCACCAAGGTCGGCGCACTGTCCAAGTCTCAGCTGGCAGCCTTCCTGGACGCCAATATCTGAGTCAAAAAAGCCCCGCATTCGTCGGGGCTTTTCTTTATCGAGTGACTAGACGGCAGAAAATGCAGGTGTTACATTCGGCCTCGCACTGTTTCTTCGGTGCCCTCTGCACGCCGTCGCCGACACATCCCTAATTCGAATCAGTACGCGATCCTGTCGCCTTCTCTGCGGCGCGGCTTCATCAAGCCGGAAGCTTAATTCCCCCTTCTTACATGATTACGTCACTCCCCTTATGAACCTGACTGAACTCAAGCAAAAGCCGATTACCGATCTGCTCGAAATGGCCGAACAGATGGGCATAGAAAATATGGCCCGTTCGCGCAAGCAAGATGTGATTTTCTCCCTGTTGAAAAAGCATGCGAAGAGCGGCGAGGAAATTTCCGGTGACGGCGTGCTGGAGATTCTCCAGGACGGTTTCGGCTTCCTGCGCTCGGCTGACGCTTCGTACCTGGCAGGTCCGGACGACATCTATGTGTCGCCAAGCCAGATTCGCCGCTTCAACCTGCGTACCGGCGACACCATCGTCGGCAAGATCCGCCCGCCAAAAGAAGGCGAGCGTTACTTCGCCCTGCTGAAAGTCGACACCATCAACTTCGACCGGCCGGAAAACGCGAAGAACAAGATCCTGTTCGAAAACCTGACGCCGCTGTTCCCCAACGAGCGCCTGAAGATGGAAGCCGGCAACGGTTCCACCGAAGACCTCACCGGCCGGGTTATCGACCTCTGCGCCCCGATCGGCAAGGGCCAGCGCGGCCTGATCGTCGCCCCGCCGAAAGCGGGCAAGACCATCATGCTGCAGAACATCGCGGCCAACATCACCCGTAACAACCCCGAGTGCCACCTGATCGTCCTGCTGATCGACGAGCGCCCGGAAGAAGTGACCGAAATGCAGCGCACCGTGCGCGGCGAAGTGGTTGCCTCGACCTTCGACGAGCCGCCAACCCGCCACGTGCAGGTTGCCGAAATGGTCATCGAGAAGGCCAAGCGCCTGGTCGAACACAAGAAGGACGTGGTCATCCTGCTCGACTCGATCACCCGTCTGGCCCGTGCCTACAACACCGTGATCCCGAGCTCCGGCAAGGTCCTGACCGGTGGTGTCGATGCCCACGCCCTGGAGAAGCCGAAGCGTTTCTTCGGTGCCGCGCGTAACATCGAAGAAGGCGGCTCGCTGACCATCATCGCCACCGCGCTGGTCGAAACCGGCTCGAAGATGGACGAAGTGATCTACGAAGAGTTCAAGGGCACCGGCAACATGGAACTGCCGCTGGACCGCAAGATCGCCGAAAAACGCGTCTTCCCGGCCATCAACATCAACCGTTCGGGTACCCGTCGCGAAGAGCTGCTGACCGCCGACGACGAGCTGCAGCGCATGTGGATCCTGCGCAAGCTGCTGCACCCGATGGATGAAGTCGCGGCCATCGAGTTCCTGGTCGACAAGCTCAAGCAGACCAAGACCAACGACGAGTTCTTCCTGTCGATGAAGCGCAAGTAATTCACTGCGCTGAGCAAGAGCCGGGGCAACCCGGCTTTTTGCTATCTGTACTTTGGCTATTCTGGCTGGCCGGCGAAGGCGATACACTCTGCACCCCCGACCGGTACGGCGAATACGAGGCTTTTGCATGCAGTATCGCGATTTGCGCGACTTTATCCGTGGCCTGGAACAGCGCGGCGAACTCAAGCGCATCCAGGTTCCGATCTCTCCTGTCCTGGAAATGACCGAAGTCTGCGACCGCACCCTGCGCGCCAAAGGCCCGGCCCTGTTGTTCGAAAAGCCTACCGGCTTCGACATTCCGGTACTGGGCAACCTGTTCGGCACCCCGGAGCGGGTGGCCATGGGCATGGGCGCGGAAAGTGTCAGCGAGCTGCGTGAAATCGGCAAGCTGCTGGCGTTCCTCAAGGAGCCCGAGCCGCCGAAGGGCCTCAAGGATGCCTGGTCGAAGCTGCCGATCTTCAAGAAAGTCGTGTCCATGGCGCCGAAAGTGGTCAAGGATGCCGCCTGCCACGAAGTGATCATCGAAGGCGACGACGTCGACCTCGGCCAGTTGCCGGTCCAGCATTGCTGGCCGGGCGACGTGGCGCCGCTGATCACCTGGGGCCTGACCGTAACCCGCGGGCCGAACAAGGATCGCCAGAACCTGGGCATCTATCGCCAGCAGGTCATTGGTCGCAACAAGGTCATCATGCGCTGGCTGAGCCACCGTGGCGGCGCGCTGGACTACCGCGAATGGTGCGAGAAGCACCCGGGCCAGCCGTTCCCGGTGTCGGTCGCCCTCGGCGCGGACCCTGCGACCATCCTCGGTGCCGTCACCCCGGTGCCGGATACCCTGTCCGAATATGCGTTCGCCGGCCTGCTGCGGGGCAATCGCACCGAACTGGTCAAGTGCCGTGGCAATGACCTGCAGGTGCCGGCCACCGCCGAGATCATCCTCGAGGGTGTGATCCACCCGGGCGAAATGGCCCCGGAAGGTCCGTATGGCGACCATACCGGCTATTACAACGAGGTGGACAGCTTCCCGGTGTTCACCGTCGAGCGCATCACCCATCGGCACAAGCCGATCTACCACAGCACCTACACCGGCCGTCCACCGGATGAGCCGGCGATTCTCGGTGTGGCGCTGAACGAAGTGTTCGTGCCGATCCTGCAGAAGCAGTTCCCCGAGATCACCGACTTCTACCTGCCGCCCGAAGGCTGCTCCTACCGCATGGCGGTGGTGACCATGAAGAAGCAGTACCCGGGGCACGCCAAGCGCGTGATGTTGGGTGTCTGGTCGTTTTTGCGACAGTTCATGTACACCAAGTTCGTTATCGTCACCGACGACGACATCAACGCTCGCGACTGGAATGATGTGATCTGGGCGATCACCACGCGCATGGACCCCAAGCGCGATACGGTGATGATCGACAACACCCCGATCGATTACCTGGACTTCGCCTCGCCGGTGTCCGGCCTGGGGTCGAAGATGGGTCTGGATGCGACCCACAAGTGGCCAGGTGAAACCACCCGTGAGTGGGGACGCGTCATCGTCAAGGATGAAGCGGTCACCCGGCGGATCGATGAGCTGTGGAACCAGTTGGGAATAGACTAAATGCAGGTAACCTTGCAGCCGTCCGGGGCCGTGTTGGCACTCAAGCCCGGGGAAAGGATTCTGGATGCGGCGCGACGCCTGGGCTACGAGTGCCCGCAAAGCTGTCGCAATGGCAACTGCCACGTCTGTGCCGCGTTGCTGGTCGAAGGCCGGGTGCGTCAGGATGGCCAGGAGCGTGATCACGGCGAGCTGTTTACCTGCATCGCCGAGCCGCTGGAGGACTGTGTCTTGTTATGGGATGGCGTGCTTGCCCTGGGCGAGTTGCCGGTACGGACGCTGGCCTGTCAATTGACTGAGTGCGTGGAGGTCGGTGGCGACGTCTGGCGCGTGCGCCTGCGTGCGCCGGCCGGCAAGCCGCCGCGCTACCACGCCGGGCAGTACCTGATGATCGAGCGCGCCGGTGGCGACAAGGCCGCCTTCTCCCTGGCCTCGGCGCCCCACAGTGGGCGCGACCTCGAACTGCACGTGCTGGCCCGTGACAACAGTGCCGTCGAATTGATCGCCCAGTTGCAGCGCGAGCGCATGGCGCGGCTGGAGATGCCCTTTGGCGATACCCACCTGGCGGAGTTGCCCGATGGCCCGCTGGTGCTGATCGCCGCCGGTACCGGCATGGCGCAGATGCACAGCCTGCTGGAACATTGCCGGGCCCAGGGCTTCAAGCACCCGGTGCACCTGTACTGGGGGGTACGCCTGCCTGAAGACTTCTACCAGATCGAGCATTGGGCCGAATGGGAGCAATTGCCGAACTTGTTCCTGCACAAGGTGGTCAGCGATCTGTGTGGCTGGGAAGGGCGCTGCGGGATGCTGCATGAGGCCGTCTGCGAGGACCTGGGCGATCTGCGCGGGGTCCATGTATACGCCAGTGGTTCGCCCAACATGATCTATGCCACCCTCGATGCCCTGGTCGAAGCCGGTATGGATGCACACCAGATGCGCGCCGATGTATTCGCCTATGCCCCGCGCGGTTGATTGATGGAATCAGGCACGCTGCAACAGCGTGCCGGTTTTAATAACCGCTGTTGTTTGTGCCCGGCATAAGACAAGTATTATTGCCGCTGGCGTAAATAACTTTCGCTACACTTGAAACAACACCCGGTCGTTGGCGCTGTGCCTTGTCACAGAGCGCTTCCGGTGTGGGGTGAGGCTTGTATTGAATACACAATCTGCCGTACGGTAACTACGCAGGCGAAGTATTCGTTTACAGTGCCTTACTTCAGTAGTTCACGGGGAAATCTGGCGGCAGCTATGTCGGCAATTGAATCTGCATCTTTGAATGTGGCTTATCCTCCGTTGCTCGACTTCGGGCAACAACTGTCCCACGAGCAACTTCAACACTCGGTTCAACACACCATGTCGCGCCACCAGGGTGGCCCGGTCTGGCTGTTTGCCTACGGCTCGCTGATCTGGCGCCCGGAGTGCAACGCCGCCGAGCGTCGTCGTGCCCGGGTGCATGGTTATCATCGCGGGCTTTACCTGTGGTCCCATGAGCACCGGGGTACCCCGGAGAACCCGGGGCTGGTCTTCGGTCTGGACCGGGGCGGCTCCTGCAGTGGTTTTGCCTATCGCCTGCCGGATGAGTGCCTGGAGGATTCGCTGCTGGCCCTGTGGCAACGGGAAATGCCCTATCCGGCCTATCGACCGCACTGGCTGACCTGCCGGCTGGAAGATGGCAGCAAGGTGCAGGCCCTGGGCTTCGTCCTGGAGCGGCACCTGCCGTGCTATGCCGGCAACCTGCCGGACGATCTGCTGAGCAAGATCTTCGCCAGCGCCAAGGGGCGATATGGCACCACCCGCGACTACGTCGAGCAGACCCTCAATGCCCTGCGCAGTCACGCCATGCCGGATCGCAACCTGGAGGCGCGCTTTCGCCGCTGCCACTCGCAGCGGTAGGGGCGGCGCCCGGACTTGTCCTGCTTTCCTGACTGTGGGAGCGGGCTTGTCCCGCGATTGCGATGTGTCAGTTACATCGCAATCGCGGGGCAAGTCGAGCCGTCGCACCGCCGCTCCTACAGGCGATATCAGGTCATGGTTACGACCAGCTTGCCCACTGCCTTGCGCTGGCCCAGCAGGTCGATCGCCGAACCGGCCTCAGCCAGCGGGAAGGTCTGCGACACCAGCGGCTTGAGCTTGCCCTCGGCATACCAGGCAAACAGCTGCTCGAAATTCGCCGCGTTATCGGCCGGCTGGCGCTGGGCAAAGGCGCCCCAGAACACCCCGAGCACCGCCGCGCCCTTGAGCAGCGCCAGGTTGACCGGCAACTGCGGGATGCGCCCGCTGGCAAAGCCCACCACCAGCAGGCGGCCATTCCAGGCGATGCCGCGCACGGCCTGGTCGAACAGGTCACCACCGACCGGGTCGTAGATCACGTCGACGCCATTGCCGCCGGTCAGGCGCTTGATCTCGTCCTTGAGGCTGTGTTCGCTGTAGTTGATCAGCTCATCGGCACCTGCTGCCTTGGCCACGGCAAGCTTCTCGGCGCTGCTGGCCGCGGCAATGACTCGTGCGCCCATGGCCTTGCCGATTTCCACCGCCGCCAGTCCGACACCCCCGGATGCGCCCAGCACCAGCAGGGTTTCGCCGGCCTTGAGCTGGCCGCGTTGCTTCAACGCATGCATCGAGGTGCCGTAGGTCATGCCGAAGGCGGCTGCGCTGGTGAAGTCCATCTGCGCCGGAATCGGCAGCACGTTGTAGGCCGGCACGGCTACCTGTTCGGCGAAGCTGCCCCAGCCGGTCAGGGCCATGACCCGGTCGCCGACCTTGAAGTCGCTGACTCTTTCACCCACCGCACTGACCACACCCGCCGCCTCGCCGCCGGGAGAGAACGGCAGCGGCGGCTGGAACTGGTACTTGCCCTCGATGATCAGGGTGTCGGGAAAGTTGACCCCGGCCGCCCGCACGTCCAGCAAGACCTCGTTCTTCTTCGGGGCGGGACTGGCGACCTCTTCCAGGACCAGGTCCTGCGCCGGCCCAAGGTTTTTGCACAGCACTGCTTTCATCGGGACTATTCCTTTGCGCGTTGTGGCCGATAAGTGTAGGTGGGTCGGGTGCCGGGTCAACGAGCATGGCCCGCCCTGATAGGCCGGCATAAGCCCGGGCTTGGGATTGACCGGTGCGCTGGGTATGCTGGCGCCAATTGTTTGAGGAGCGAATTCGTGAAAGCGTGGATCTTGATGCTGCTGGCCCTGGCCCTGCCGATGGCAGCCATGGCCGAAGAGGCCAAGGAAGATGGGCCGAAGGTTTCCTACATCTCCTTGAGCCCGCCCTTTGTCGGCAACTATGCCCTCGATGGCGGGGCCAGGCTGCGGGTGTACAAGGCCGATGTGGCCCTGCGTGTGAACAGCGATGCCGCCGCCGCGGTGGTACGCCACCACGAGCCGCTGATCCGCAACCAGCTGGTGGCCCTGTTCACCCAGCAGAACCTGGAAAGCATGAGCAACGTCGAGTCCAAGGAAAAGCTGCGCCAGGAAGCCCTGAAGCAGGTCCAGCAGGTGCTCGAAAACGAAGAAGGCAAGCCGACGGTCGATGACCTGCTGTTCAACAACCTGATCGTGCAGTAACGCCCGCCGGTCCTAGGACGTAAGGCTGCGGCGAAAGCGCCCGAGGGCGATGGCGAAGAACGCCAGGCCAATGGCGGCCAGGGCCAGCAGGTCCGGCCAGACCACCGCCAGCCCTGCGTCGCGAAACAGGATCGCGGCGCTGAGGCTGACGAAGTGGGTCGACGGCGAGAGCTGCATGACCCATTGCAGCCATTGCGGCATGCTGTCCAGCGGCGTACTGCCGCCGGACAGCAAGAGCATGGGGATGATCACCGGGATCGCCAACAGGCCGAACTGCGGTGTCGAGCGCGCCAGGGTGGCGAGGAAGATCCCCAGGGCGGTGCTGGCGAACAGGTACAGTGCCGTCACTGCCAGGAACAACGCCTGCGAGCCGGCCAGCGGCACGCCCAGCGCCCCTTTGACCACCACCTCCAGCGATAGCCAGGTGCACAGCACCACCACCAGGGCGTTGCTGCCGATTTTTGCCAGCATGATTTCCAGTGCCGTCAGGGGCAGCACCAGCAGGTGATCGAGGGTGCCGTGTTCGCGCTCGCGCAGCAGCGCGGTGCCGGTCAGGACGATGGCCAGGATGGTGATGTTGTTGACGATCTGGATCACCGCCAGGAACCAGCCACCCTCAAGGTTGGGGTTGAACAGGGCCTTGGCACTGATCTGCGCCGGGCTGCTGGTTGCTGCCGAGCCCTGGTTGGCGTAGTCGAGCAGTTCGCGCTCGAAAATCCGCCCGATGTAGCCGGCGCCCATGAACGCCTGGCTCATGGCCGTGGCGTCGACGTTGACCTGCAGCTCAGGCGAGCGCCCGGCCAGCAGGTCGCTGTGGAAATTCACCGGTACGTTGATCACGAAGGTATACAGGCCGCTGTCCAGCGCCTGGTCGAGTTGATCGTAGGGCAGCGGCACGGCGGTCTGGAATTCCGGTGGCTGCAGGGCTTCGGACAGTTTGCGCGAGAGCTGGCTGTGGTCTTCGTCGATGACCGCCACGCTGGCGTTGTGTACGCCGATGATCGAGCCTGCGGCGGGCATGTAGATCGCCACGCTGAAGGCATAGAGCAGGAACAACAACAGGACGCTGTCGTGGCGCAGGCTGGTCAGTTCCTTGAGGCCCAGGCGCAGGGTGTGTGCCAAACGATGCATCAGGCCTCCTGCTTCTTCAGCATGGCCAGGCTCAGGCCGGTGAACCCGAGGAAGAACCCCGCCAGCGCCAGGCATTGCGGCCACAGCTCACGCAAGCCCAGGGCCTTGGTGAAGGTGCCGACGGCGATGTCGAGAAAGTAACCTGCCGGGAACAGCTGCCCCATCAACGCCGCCGAGCCATCGAGCGACGAGCGCGGCACGATCAGGCCGGAGAACTGGATGGTGGGTAGGCTGGTGATGATCATGGTGCCCAGGATCGCGGCGATCTGGGTGCGGGTGAACGCCGAGATCAGCAGCCCCAGGCTGGTGGTCGCCAGCAGGTACAGCAGGCCGCCGAGCGCCAGGGCCAGCGCGCTACCCTTGAAGGGCACCCCGAACAGCCAGCGGTTCATGGCCACCAGCAAGGCCAGGTTGACCAGGCTGATGAGCAGGTAAGGTGCCTGCTTGCCCAGCAGGAACTCCAGGCGGGTCAGGGGTGTGGCGTAGAAGTTGGTGATCGAGCCCAGTTCCTTCTCGCGTACGATGCCCAGAGCGGTGAGCATCGCCGGGATGAAGGCCAGGATCAGGGCCATGACGCCGGGGCCGATGGCGTTGACGCTGACCACATCCTGGTTGTAGCGAAAACGTGTTTCCAGGCGCACCGGTGTTTGTCCCGACAGGGCCCTGTTGCTCAGGGCCGCCAGTTGCTCCAGGTTGGCCTGGTGCACCGCCTCGACATAGTTGCGGCTGGTCTCGGCCCGGAACGGCATGCCGCCGTCGAGCCAGGCCGCCACTACCGGCTGGCGCCCGGCGTACAGGTCGCGGCCGAAGCCGGGCGGGATCTCCAGGGCGAGCTTGATTTCCGAGCGTTGCAGGCGCTGGTGCAGCTGTGCCGCGTCGCGGATAGGCGGCTGCTCGGCGAAGTAACGCGAGCCACGGAAGGCCTCCAGATAGGCCCGGCTTTGCGGGCTCTGGTCCTGGTCGTAGACGGCGAAGGCGAGGTTTTCCACGTCCAGCGAAATGCCGTAGCCGAAGATCACCATCATGAACAGCGCACCGAGCAGGGCAAAGGCCAGGCGCACCTTGTCGCGCAGCAGTTCCTTGCCTTCGCGGGTGGCCACGGCGAACAGGCGCTTGAGGCTGAACCCCCGGCGCAACGGCGGCACGGGGCTGGCGGTGACGTCGGCGCGGGTGGTGGCCGCGGGCGCCTCGCTGGCCCCCTGGGCCTGCTCCAGGCAGGTGACGAAGGCGTCTTCGAGGGTGGCGCCGGCATACTGTTGTTGCAGCGCTGCCGGTGTGTCGCAGGCCAGCACCTTGCCGGCGTGCATCAGGGAAATGCGGTCGCAGCGCAGGGCTTCGTTCATGAAGTGGGTGGACAGGAAGATGGTCACGCCCTGTTCACGCGACAGCTCGATCAGCAGCCGCCAGAAGTCATCGCGGGCGGCTGGATCGACCCCCGAGGTGGGTTCGTCGAGGATCAGCACTTCCGGCCGGTGCAGCACCGCCACGGCCAGTGACAGACGCTGGCGCAGGCCCAGGGGCAGGGCGGCGGACTGCTGGTCGGCGATATCGCCGAGGGTGAAGCGCTCGATCAGCTCGGCAATGCGGGCAGTGCTCTCGGCCTTGGGCAGGTCGAACAGGCGGGCATGCAGCTCAAGGTTCTGGCGGACGCTGAGCTCGCCATACAGCGAAAAGCTCTGGGACATGAAGCCGACGCGCTTGCGGGTGGCCAGGTCGTTGGCGTCCACCGGGCGGCCCAGCAGCGTGGCACTGCCTTCGCTGGCCGGCATCAGGCCAGTGAGGACCTTCATGGTGGTGGTCTTGCCGCAGCCGTTGGAGCCGAGGAAGCCGAAGATCTCGCCACGGCCGATGGCGAAGCTGACCTTGTTCACCGCGGTGAAGTCACCAAAGCACAGGGTCAGTTCATGGGCTTCGATGGCAATGGCCGCATCGTCGGCAAGCCGTGGTGGAATCTGCAGCGGCTGGGCGTCGTGGGCGCTGTCGCCCTGGTAATGGGTGAAGGCATCGTCCAGTTTGCCGCTGGGTGTGACCGCGGCCAGGGCGTGGGTCTGGCCAGAGGCGATGAGTTTGCCGCGATCGAGCATCAGGCAGTGCTCGAACTGCTCGGCCTCTTCCATGTAGGCGGTGGCCACCAGCAGGGTCAACTGTGGCCGTTCCTGGCGCACCTGTTCGACCAGCTCCCAGAAGCGCCGGCGCGACAACGGATCGACGCCGGTGGTCGGTTCGTCGAGGATCAGCAGGTCCGGCTCGTGGATCAGTGCGCAGCACAAGCCGAGCTTCTGCTTCATGCCGCCGGACAACTTGCCCGCCGGGCGCTCGGCAAAGCGCGCCAGGTCGGTGGCCAGCAGCAGGTTGTGCATGCGTTGCTCGCATTCGGCGGCACTGAGACCGAACAGCGTGGCGAAGAAACGGATGTTCTCGCTGATCGACAGCTCGGGATACAGGTTGTTGCCCAGGCCCTGGGGCATGAAGGCGATGCGCGAGTACAGGGTATTGCGGTGGCGGCGCCGACGGATGGAGCCGTCGAGCACCTGCAACTCGCCCTGTTGCAATTTCTTCACCCCGGCAATCAGGCCGAGCAGGCTGGACTTGCCGGCCCCGTCCGGACCGATCAGGCCGCAGCGGGTACCCGCGGGCAAACTGAAGGCGATGTCCTGCAGGGCGCTCAGCTTGCCATAGGCATGGCTGATGCCTTCAGCCTGCAGCGCCAGCCCGTTCATTGCAGGTTGGCCGGCCAGTCCACGTCAGCCGTGCGCACGTAGCCGGCGCCGGGCATGCCGGGCTTGGCCTGGGGCGCGGCACTGGGGTCGGTCAGGCGCAGTTTGACCCGGAACACCAGCTTCTGCCGCTCGTCGCGGGTTTCCACTTGCTTCGGGGTGAACTGGGCCTTGGCGGCGACAAAGGCGATTTTCGCCGGCAGGGCTTTTTCCGGCAGGGCGTCGAGCACCACCCGGGCCTGATCGCCGACGGTCAGGCGACCGGTGGTGGAGGCGGGCAGGTAGAGGTTCATGTACTGGTCGTTCGGGTCGATCAGCATCAACACCCGGCCTCCGGCGCCAAGCACCTCGCCCGGCTCGGCCAGGCGCAGCTGGATAACGCCGTCGATAGGCGCGCGCAGGCTGCTGTCGTCGATTTCGCTGGTGAGCTGGGCGACCTGGGCCTCTGCGGCGCCGATGGCCGCCTTGATGGCGGCCAGTTGCGCGCGCGCGGCGACCACGGCGGAGCTGGCGGTGTCGTAGCGTGCCTGCTGCTGGTCAAGCAACTGCTGGCTGGCGTAATTGCGCTGGAAGATCTCGCGAACGCGCTTGAGCTCCTGGCTGGCCAGCAGCAGCTCGCTCTGGCGCAATTGCACGTTGGCCTGGGCGGCCGAGTAGTTTTCCCGGGCCCGCAGCACTTCGGCCTCGGCCTGGCTGCGCTGGGCTTCGAGGGTGCGGGTGTCGATGCGGGCGAGCAACTGGCCCTGGCGGACCTTGTCACCTTCGTCGACCAGCACTTCGGCCAGGCGTCCGGGGATCTTGCTGGCAATCTGCACTTCAGTGGCTTCGAGCCGACCGTTGCCCATGCTCAGGCCTTCGGGCAGGCGATCGTGCAGGGACTTCCAGTAGCCCAGGCCGCCCGCGGCCAGGAGCAGGGCGATCAAGGCGCCGGCAAACAGTTTGGGAGTACGTTGAATCATCGGTCTGCATCCTGCTGCATTCACGTCGGAGTGTGACGCGGCACCGATCCTGGTGCGTTGATGTTCGTCAAATGTGCGGCAATCCTAGCCTATTTAACGCAGTGCGAGTACCGCAGCCCATTGTTCGGCGGTTACCGGCATGACCGACAGGCGACTGCCTTTTTGTACCAGAGGCAGTTCGGCCAGGGCGGCCTGCTGCTTGAGATAGCCCAGTTGCAGGACCTTGCCGAAGGTCTCGACATGGCTGACATCGACTGCGCTCCAGGGGTTCTTCTCCTCATTGGCCTTGGCGTCGAAATAATGGCTTTGCGGGTCAAGGGCCGTTGGGTCGGGATAAGCGGCGGCGCTGATGCGGGCAATGCCGGCGATGCCGGGTTCGGGGCAGCTGGAGTGGTAGAAAAAGAACTGGTCGCCCACCGCCATGCTGCGCAGGAAATTGCGCGCCTGATAGTTGCGAACGCCGTCCCAGCGCGCTTCCTTCAGGCGTGCCAGATCCTTGATCGAGAGTTCGTCGGGCTCGGATTTCATTAGCCAATAGGCCATGGGTGCTGCTCCTGGCAAAGTTCGAAATAACCTGTTGCATGAAACCGACAGTCGGTTGGCGCCAAGGTTTGCGTGTCGACGCGCGTTGTCGGAGAATGCGCCAAATTTTACGCTTGGCGCTGTTGCAACCACTAAATAAACGTTGCTGACAACGTGATCAGTTTGCCTGAGGGGGGCAATCGATGAATCGCAAACCGGACCTGCTCTGGATTTTGGTATTTTTGTTCGGTCTGGGTGTTGTCACCACCGGTTATGCGCAAAGCCTCTGGGAGCGCAAGCTCGACGCCCCCTACGAAATGCCGGTCAATCCGCAACAACAGCGTTGATCGCCTTGCTGGCGCCTCAAGCAGGCGCCAGGTACCAGCCACGGTCCGAGACCGTCCCTTGTAGCGGCACGTCCCAACTGGCCTGGGCCAGTCGTTCGACCTTCTGGCATTCATGGGCCAGCCCCAGCAGCAAGGGCTTTTTCCAGGCCTTGCGGCGTGCTTGATAGGCCAGGCTGCGGTCATAGAAGCCGCCGCCCATGCCCAATCGGCCGCCCACTTCGTCAAATCCCACCAGCGGCAGCAGGATCAGGTCCAGCGCCCAGATAGGCCGTTGCCGGGCCAGGCTGATGTGCGGCTCGGGAATGCGAAAGCGGTTGGGGCGCAGCTTCTCTCCGTGTTCGATGCGCTGGAAAACCATTTTGCTTTTCGGCCAGGCGTGCAGTACCGGCAGGTAGGTGCGCTTGCCCCGGCGCTGGGCCTCGCGCAGCAACAGGCGCGGGTCGATCTCGCAGTCGTTGGGCAGGTACAGGGCGATGTGGCGGGCGCGGCGGAACAGCGGATGCTGGGCCAGTTGCCGGTACAGGCCTTGCGCAGCCTGACGCTGCTGGGCCGGGCTCAGTGCTCGGCGGGCATCACGTAACAGGCGACGGAGTTGGGGGCGGGTGAGCAGCGCGGTGTCGGTCATGGCACGGGCGTTCCCAGAGAGGCTGTCGCGCTGGGGCGACAGCTCGATTGCCCGCAGGATGGCGCAGGCAAGGATAATTCAGGCTCCCCGACGAACCGCTGTCGGTGTAGCCCTTGAACCCGAAAGTTCAAGGTGGAGATTGCAGGAGGCGTTAAGGCTTTCCGTCAAGCGGACATGCACACCGGCCCCAACGTGCAACCCCCGTGGTTGTGCGTATCGGCTCAGGGACATGACCGACTGGCAAGCACTCCAGGGAGTGGCGCCAGTATACTGAAACTCAACTGGTTTTTGAATCCGCATCGTCGGCAAGGGCCTGGTCGACACGTTCGAGCAGGTCGCGCACCTGTTCGCGGGTCGCTCCACTGGCCGGTACTTCCGGGCGATCCTGCTTGTGCAGCAGGTCGTGAGTGATGTTCAGCGCGGCCATCACGGCAATGCGGTCGGCGCCGATCACTTTGCCGCCGCTGCGAATCTCACGCATCTTGCCGTCCAGGTAACGAGCGGCGCTGATCAGGTTGCTACGCTCTTCCGGTGGGCAGATGATCGAATATTCCTTGTCGAGGATCTGAACGGTGACGCTATTGCTTGAACTCATGAGTCTTGCTCCAGGGCCTTGAGCCGCGAAATCATCGATTCGACCTTACGCCGGGCGATTTCGTTTTTTTCGATGAGGTGGGCGCGCTCCTCACGCCAGGACTTTTCCTGTGTCTGTAGGAGTGCATTTTGCCGTTTTAGTTGCTCGACTCGCTCAATCAGCAGTTCGAATCGGCCCATCAGCGTTTGCAGATCGTTCTCTTGCATTGGTTGCCACTCGATTCGGTCTGGCGTGTGGTTGCCCGGATTATGCCCCGGTCTGCCCCGAATTGGCCGCGTCGATGGTCTTGGCGCGCCTGCCGGTGCTAGGATACAAGGTCTTCATTCTAGTCATTGCGCCGCCTGGCGCCTAGTTGCCCATGTCCAATACCAATTCGCCGTACACCGCCTTCGCCACCTTGCTCAGCAGCAACGGGCACCCTGTTTCTCCTGCCGAACTGCACGGCTTGCTGCTCGGTCGTAGCTGCGCTGGCGCCGGCTTCGACGCCGACGGCTGGCTGGCCGATGCCGCCAATGCGCTGGAGGTCGAGCCTTCGGACAACGTTCGTAACGCTTTGATCGGCCTGCAGGAGATGGTCAAGGGTGAACTGTCCGGTGAAGACATCACCATCGTGCTGCTGCTGCCGGGCGACGACGCGCCGCTGACCGAGCGCGCTGCAGCCCTGGGCCAGTGGTGCCAGGGGTTCCTCACCGGTTTCGGCCAGAACGCCGGCGGCCTGGAACTGAGCGCCGACGCCAAGGACGTGCTCAACGACCTGGTTGCCATCTCCCAGGTCCAGGACGCTCTGGAAGAGTCCGAGGACGGCGAGAACGACTACATGGAAGTCATGGAGTACCTGCGTGTCGCGCCGTTGCTGCTCTTCACGGAGCTGGCCAAGCCGGCCGCACCTGCGTCCAAACCTTCGCTGCACTGATCAATCAGGGACTGCCACTGCCCATGAGCCACATCCCCAAGTCGGAGTACGCCCGTCGACGCAAGGCGCTGATGGCGCAGATGGAACCCAACAGCATCGCCATCCTGCCCGCCGCCGCGGTTGCCATCCGCAACCGCGACGTCGAGCATGTGTACCGCCAGGACAGCGACTTCCAGTACCTGAGCGGCTTCCCCGAGCCGGAAGCGGTGATCGCCCTGATCCCCGGACGCGAGCATGGCGAATATGTACTGTTCTGCCGCGAGCGCAACCCGGAGCGCGAGCTCTGGGATGGCCTGCGCGCCGGCCAGGAAGGCGCGATCCGCGACTATGGCGCCGACGATGCCTTTCCCATCACCGATATCGACGACATCCTGCCCGGCCTGATCGAGGGCCGTGACCGGGTCTATTCGGCCATGGGCAGCAACCCGGAATTCGATCGCCACCTGATGGACTGGATCAACGTGATCCGCTCCAAGGCGCGCCTGGGCGCCCAGCCGCCGAACGAATTCGTTGCCCTGGATCACCTGCTGCACGACATGCGCCTGTATAAATCGGCAGCGGAAGTGAAGGTGATGCGCGAGGCCGCGGCGATTTCCGCCCGTGCCCATGTGCGCGCCATGCAGGCCTGCCGTGCCGGCCTGCGCGAATACAGCCTGGAAGCCGAACTGGACTACGAGTTCCGCAAGGGCGGGGCGAAGATGCCGGCCTACGGCTCGATCGTCGCGGCCGGGCGCAACAGCTGCATCCTGCACTACCAGGAGAACGACGCGCTGCTCAAGGACGGTGACCTGGTGCTGATCGACGCCGGTTGCGAGATCGACTGCTACGCCAGCGACATCACCCGCACCTTTCCGGTCAGCGGGCGGTTTTCGCCGGAGCAGAAGGCAATCTACGAACTGGTGCTCAAGGCCCAGGAAGCGGCTTTTGCCGCGATCGCACCGGGCAGGCACTGGAACCACGCCCATGAGGCGACGGTGCGGGTGATCACCGAGGGGCTGGTGGAACTGGGCCTGCTTGAGGGCGATGTCCAGGAACTGATCGACAGCGAAGCCTATCGAGCGTTCTACATGCACCGTGCCGGACACTGGCTGGGCATGGATGTGCACGATGTCGGCGAGTACAAGGTCGGTGGCCAGTGGCGGGTGCTCGAACCGGGCATGGCGCTGACGGTCGAGCCGGGCATCTATATCGGTGCCGACAATTCAAGCGTTGCCAAGAAGTGGCGCGGCATTGGTGTACGTATCGAGGATGACGTAGTGGTAACCAGGCAGGGCTGTGAAATCCTGACGTCGGGCGTGCCGAAGACGGTCGCCGAAATCGAGGCCTTGATGGCTGCCGCGCGCAGTGACGCGGCATGAACCGGGTCAATCTGGCAATCATCGGCGGCGGCCTGGTCGGCGCCAGCCTGGCGCTGGCCTTGCAGGCGGGCGCCAAGGCCCGTGGCTGGAAGATCCTGCTGATCGAACCCTTTGCCCCGGGTGACAGTTACCAGCCAAGCTACGACGCGCGTTCGTCGGCCTTGTCCTTTGGTACCCGGCAGATCTACGAGCGTCTGGGCCTGTGGCAGCAGATCAGCCGCCGCGCTGAGCCGATCTCGCAGATCCAGGTGTCCGACCGTGGCCGTTTTGGCGCCACCCGCCTGGATGCGCTGGAGGAGGGGGTGCCGGCCCTGGGCTATGTGGTGGAAAACGCCTGGCTCGGCCAGTGCCTGTGGAAAGGCCTGGATGCCGAGGTGGTGAGCTGGCGCTGCCCGGCGGAAGTCACGGCCATGCAGGCACTGGAGGACGGCTATCGCCTGTCGCTCAACGACGACACTACCCTTGAATGCGATCTGGCGGTGCTGGCCGACGGTGGTCGGTCCGGCTTGCGCGAGCAATTGGGCATCCATGTCAGCCAGCGGCCCTACAACCAGAGCGCGCTGATCGCCAACATCACCCCGAGCGAGGCCCATCGCGGGCAGGCGTTCGAACGCTTCACCGATGACGGCCCCATGGCCTTGCTGCCCTTGCCGGAGAACCGCTGCGCGCTGGTCTGGACCCGTGCCGGGATGGACGCCAAGCGCCTGGCCGAGCTGGATGAGCGCAGCTTCCTCAGCGAGTTGCAGGACGTGTTCGGCTATCGCCTGGGCGCCTTGCGCCAGGTCGGTGCCCGGCACCTGTATCCGTTGTCGCTGATCGAGGCCCAGGAGCAGGTGCGTTCGCACCTGGTGGTGCTGGGCAATGCCGCGCACAGCCTGCACCCGATCGCCGGGCAGGGCTTCAACCTGTCCCTGCGCGATGTCCAGGCGCTGGCTGAAGGCTTGCTGGCCGGTCCCGCCGTGCCGGGCGACTTTGCCACCCTGCAGGCCTATCGCGAGCGCCAGCGCCTGGACCAGGACCTGACCGTGGGCTTCTCCGACCGCGTCACCCGCCTGTTCGGCAATGCGCAGCCGCTGGTCGCCACCGGGCGCAACCTGGGCTTGCTCGGCCTTGACCTGCTGCCACCGGCCAAGCGCTGGTTCGCCCGTCAGGCCATGGGCCTGGGAACGCGCCCGGACCCGCGGAGCTGACATGAGCGACCCGCGAAAACTGGCGTGGCGCGCGCGCCTGCTGCGCTGGCGACTGAATCTCTATCCGCCGTACCTGGGCGCCGCTATCCGCGTGCAAAGCATCAGCCCGGACCTGCGCCAGATCAAGGTGCGCATGGGGCTGCACGGGTTCAATCGCAACTTTGTCGGCACCCAGTTCGGCGGCAGCCTGTATTCGATGGTCGATCCGTTCTACATGCTGATGCTGATGGAGCTGCTGGGGCGTGAGTACATCGTCTGGGACAAGGCCGCCAGCATCGATTTCATTTCCCCGGGCAAGGGGCCGGTGTTCGCCGAGCTTCGCATCGACGACGGGCTGCTGGCCGAGATTCGCGAGCACACCGCAGGCGGCAAGAAATACCTGCCACGACTTCAGGTCGATATCCGTGACGCTGCCGGCGAGCTGGTGGCGCGGGTCGACAAAACCCTTTACGTGCGGCTCAAGCCGCAAGCGAGACAGGCTTAAGGCATGGAAATGCGCGCAGATCTGTTGATTGTCGGTGCCGGTATGGTCGGCAGCGCCCTGGCCCTGGCGTTGCAGCACAGCGGCCTGGAAATTCTCCTGCTCGACGGCAGCCCGCTGTCGGTCAAGTCGTTCGATGACCAGGCCGCCTTCGAGCCACGGGTCAGTGCCCTGTCGATGGCCAGCCAGCGCATTCTCGAACGCCTGGGCGCCTGGCAGGGGATCAGCGAGCGGCGCCTGAGTCCCTACTCGGACATGCGTGTGTGGGACGGCAGCGGCACCGGCCAGATCCATTTCTCGGCGGCCAGTGTGCATGCCGAGGTGCTGGGGCATATCGTCGAGAACAAGGTCATCCAGGATGGCCTGCTGGAGCGCCTGCACGACAGCGAAGTCGGCTTGCTGGCCAATGCCCGCCTGGAGCAGATGCGCCGCTCCGGTGATGAATGGCTGCTGACCCTGGCCGACGGTCGCACCTTGCGTGCGCCCCTGGTGATCGCCGCCGACGGGGCAAACTCGGCCGTGCGCCACCTGACCGGCTGCGAAACCCGCGAATGGGATTACCTGCACCACGCCATCGTCACCAGCGTTCGCTGTGCCCAAGCGCACCAGGCTACGGCCTGGCAGCGTTTCACCGATGACGGTCCCCTGGCCTTCCTGCCGCTGTTGCGCGACGGCCGGCAGGACTGGTGCTCGATCGTCTGGTCCACCACCCCCGAGCAGGCCGAGCGCCTGATGACACTGGATGACCAGGCGTTTTGCAGCGAACTCGAACGCGCCTTCGAAGGCCGTCTGGGCAGCGTGCTGCAGGCCGACCCACGGCTCTGTGTGCCGCTGCGCCAGCGTCATGCCAAGCGCTACGTGGCCGAAGGCCTGGCGCTGATCGGCGATGCGGCCCATACCATTCACCCGCTGGCCGGACAGGGCGTCAACCTGGGCTTTCTCGATGCCGCCGTGCTGGCCGAAGAGCTGCAGCATGCCTATGAGCGTGGCGAGCGCCTGGCCGATGTGCGTGTGCTGAGTCGCTACGAGCGCCGGCGCATGCCGCACAACCTGGCCCTGATGGCGGCCATGGAAGGCTTCCAGCGCCTGTTCCAGGCCGATCCGCTGCCGCTGCGCTGGCTGCGCAACAGCGGGCTGAAATGGGTCGAGCAACTGCCTGAAGCCAAGGCGCTGTTCGTCCGCCAGGCCCTGGGCTTGAGCGGTGACTTGCCGGATCTGGCGCGCGCCTGAAGGCACCGTAACATCTGGTAACTCCTCGCTGGTGAGTTCGGTTGAGAAGGCAAATGGGATTAACTACCATTTGCGCCTCTATTGAACTCCGAGGACTGCACCATGTCGCCACGCAAGCACGTATTGGCCGCCCTGGCTCTGACCCTGTTGGGCGGCACCGCCCAGGCGGCGGACGAAGTGGTGGTGTATTCCTCGCGCATCGACGAGTTGATCAAGCCGGTGTTCGACGCCTACACCGCCAAGACCGGGGTCAAGATCAAGTTCATCACCGACAAGGAAGCGCCGCTGATGCAGCGCATCAAGGCCGAAGGGCAGAACGCCACCGCCGACCTGCTGCTGACCGTCGATGCCGGCAACCTCTGGCAGGCCGAGCAGATGGGCATCCTGCAGCCGATCAAGTCCGACGTGATCGATGCCAACATTCCCAAGCAGTACCGCGCCTCGTCCCACGACTGGACCGGCCTGAGCCTGCGAGCGCGGACCATTGCCTACTCCACCGATCGGGTCAAGCCGGAAGAACTGAGTACCTACGAAGCCCTGGCCGACAAGAACTGGGAAGGCCGCCTGTGCCTGCGCACCGCGAAGAAGGTCTACAACCAGTCGCTGACCGCCACCCTGATCGAAACCCATGGCGAGAAGAAGACCGAGGAAATCATCAAGGGCTGGGTCAACAACCTGTCCACCGATGTGTTCTCCGATGACACCGCCTTGCTGCAGGCCATCAACGCCGGCCAGTGCGACGTGGGTATCGTCAACACCTACTACTACGGTCGTCTGCACAAGGAAAACCCGAACCTTGCGGTCAAGCTGTTCTGGCCCAACCAGGCTGACCGTGGCGTGCACGTCAATCTCTCGGGTATCGGCCTGACCAAATACGCGCCGCATCCGGAAGCCGCCACGAAGCTGGTGGAGTGGATGACCGGTGAAGAAGCACAGAAACTCTTCGCCGATGTGAACCAGGAGTTCCCGGCCAACCCGAAAGTCGCGCCTTCCGAGGAAGTGGCCGCGTGGGGCTCGTTCAAGGCCGACACCATTCCGGTTGAAATCGCCGGCAAGCGTCAGGCAGAAGCCATCAAACTGATGGATCGGGCTGGCTGGAACTAAGCGCAAGGCTTTATCCTTCCGTGGCCATTTCGCGGGGCAAGCCCGCTCCTACCGTGGGAGCGGGCTTGCCCCGCGATCGACCGCACAGCGGTCGTCACCGAATCCGCTAGAGAAACCTCCTTTTGGCTCACCCCGCCCAACGCCGCTGGTATCCCCTGGTCTACACCATCGCCGCCCTGGTGCTGCTGCCCCTGAGCGTGCTGCTGCTGTCCTGGCAGGCCGTCGACACGCAGATCTGGTCGCACCTGCTCGATACCCAGATGAGCCGCTTGTTGGGCAACACCCTGACCCTGGTGGTCGGTGTCGGGGTGGGCGTCACTGTACTGGGCGTCAGCCTGGCCTGGCTTACCAGCCTCTGCGAATTCCCCGGGCGGCGCTGGCTGGACTGGGCACTGATGCTGCCCTTTGCCATTCCGGCCTATGTGCTGGCGTTCGTCTTCGTCGGCCTGCTGGACTTTTCCGGCCCGGTGCAAAGCCTGCTGCGCGAGTGGTTCGGGCCCATGCGCCTGCCCCGGGTGCGTTCCACCGGCGGGGTGATCACCGTGCTGGTACTGGTGTTCTACCCCTATGTCTACCTGCTGGCGCGCACCGCCTTCCTGGCCCAGGGCAAGGGCTTGATGGAAGCGGCGCGGGTGCTGGGGCATTCACCGTTGCAGGCGTTCTGGCGGGTGGGGCTGCCGATGGCCCGTCCGGCCATCGGCGCCGGCGTTGCCCTGGCCCTGATGGAAACCCTGGCTGACTTCGGGGCAGTGTCGGTGTTCAACTTCGACACCTTCACCACCGCAATCTACAAGACCTGGTACGGC
Source organism: Pseudomonas sp. BJa5 (assembly GCF_030272875.2). Lineage (NCBI taxonomy): Bacteria > Pseudomonadati > Pseudomonadota > Gammaproteobacteria > Pseudomonadales > Pseudomonadaceae > Pseudomonas > Pseudomonas sp. BJa5. The sequence goes on along the minus strand of NZ_JALRNG020000004.1, from coordinate 48,491 downwards.
TTCTTCAGCCTGTCCAGCGCCGCACAGTTGGCCAGCCTGTTGCTGCTGGTGGTGATGCTGGTGCTGTACGGCGAGCGCCGGGCCCGTGGCGCGGTGCGCAGCAGCAACGAGCGGCCACGGGGCAAGGCGCTGTATCACCTGCGCGGCGTCAAGGCATGGGCGGCCAGTGGTTGGTGCCTGCTGGTGTTCGCCTGCGCCTTCGTCATCCCGGTGCTGCAACTGCTGGTGTGGTTCTGGCAACGGGGGCGTTTCGATCTCGATGAGCGCTACACCAGCCTGATCCTGCATACCCTCTACCTGGGCGCGATGGCGGCGCTGATCACCGTTTGTGTCGCCCTGGTGCTGGCCTTTGCCCGGCGCCAGGCGCCGACCACGGCCATCGGCGCCGGCGTCGGGCTGGCCAACCTGGGGTATGCCTTGCCGGGCTCGGTGCTGGCGGTATCGATCATGCTGGCCTTCAGTTACCTGGACAACCAGGTGGTGGTACCGCTATCCACCTGGCTGGGGGGCGCGGGCCGGCCGTTGCTGCTGGGGAGCCTGTCGGCGCTGCTGCTCGCCTACCTGGTGCGCTTCATCGCTGTGGCCTACGGACCGCTGGAAAACAGCCTGGGGCGGATTCGCCCGTCGTTGCCCGAAGCCTCTCGCAGCCTGGGCGTCAGCGGCCCAAGATTGTTTTTCAAGGTGTATCTACCGCTGCTGGTGCCGGGGGCGTTGAGCGCCGCCTTGCTGGTGTTCGTCGATGTGCTCAAGGAAATGCCGGCAACCCTGCTGATGCGCCCGTTCGGCTGGGACACCCTGGCGGTTCGGGTGTTCGAGATGACCAGCGAAGGCGAGTGGGCACGGGCGTCACTGCCGGCCCTGACGCTGATTCTGGTCGGGCTGTTGCCGGTCATCGGCCTGATCCGACGCTCGGCCCGACACCCCGGTCAAACGCGCTGAGGGTGTAAGCCTGCGAGCTTGCAGCTACAATGCGCGGCATTCGCTGCGGTCGGTCCTACAGACCGGGTAGCTGGAACGCTGCCGACAGCCGCTGCTTCGCCACGCCCGGAAGGAGAAACCCATGGGACAGCGTACGCCTCTTTATGACCTGCACCTGGCGCTAGGCGCCAAGATGGTCGATTTTGGCGGTTGGGACATGCCCCTGCACTATGGCTCGCAGGTCGAGGAGCACCACCAGGTGCGCAGCGACTGCGGGGTGTTCGATGTATCCCATATGACCGTGATCGATGTACACGGTGCCCAGGCCCGGGTCTGGCTGCGGCGCCTGCTGGCCAACGATGTCGATCGCCTGGGCGAAACCGGCAAGGCCTTGTACAGCACCATGCTCGACGAGCAGGGCCGGGTCATCGACGACATGATCGTCTACCGTGGCGACGAGGGTTATCGCCTGGTGGTCAACGCCGCGACCCGCGACAAGGACCTGGCCTGGCTGAACGCCTGCAAGGGCGACTATCAGGTCGAACTGCGCGAACGCCCGGAGCTGGCCATCCTCGCCATCCAGGGCCCTGATGCCCGCGACAAGATCGCCAGGCTGGTCAGCGCGCCACGGGCCGCCCTGATCCGCGAACTCAAGCCCTTCGAAGGCCGCGATGAAGGCGACTGGTTCATTGCCCGCACCGGTTACACCGGTGAGGACGGCCTGGAAATCATCCTGCCCGCCGAGCAGGCCCCGGCCTTCTTCAACGACCTGGTCGGTGCCGGTATCGCTCCGAGCGGCCTGGGCGCCCGAGACACCCTGCGCCTTGAAGCCGGCATGAACCTGTATGGCCAGGATATCGACGAGGCGCATACCCCGCTGACCTCGAACCTGGGCTGGAGCGTGGCCTGGGAGCCTGCCGAGCGTGACTTCATCGGTCGCCAGGGCCTGCTTGCCGAGATCGAACACGGCGTCGAGCAGAAACTGGTCGGCCTGGTGCTCGAAGAACGCGGCGTGCTGCGCGCCCATCAGGTGGTACGTGTCGCCGGTATTGGCGAAGGAGAGATCACCAGTGGTAGTTTCTCTCCTACGCTGAGCAAATCCATCGCGCTGGCGCGGGTGCCAATGGCAACCGCCGATCGTGCCGAGGTGGAGATCCGCGGCAAATGGTATCCGGTGCGGGTGGTCAAACCGACCTTCGTGCGCCATGGCAAGATTCTGATCTGATCTCTTTCTGGCGGGCTTTCCGCTGACCCTATCGAGGATAACAAGATGAGCAACATCCCCGCCGACCTGCGTTTTGCCGAAAGCCATGAGTGGGCCCGTCTGGAAGCCGATGGCACTGTGACCGTCGGTATCAGCGACCACGCCCAGGAAGCCCTGGGTGACGTGGTGTTCGTCGAGCTGGCTGAAGTCGGCAAGACCTTCGCCGCTGGCGATGCCGCCGGTGTGGTCGAGTCGGTCAAGGCTGCCTCCGATATCTACGCCCCGGTCAGTGGCGAAGTGATCGCCGTGAACGAAGAACTGGCTGACAGCCCTGAGTCGCTCAACGAGGAACCGTACGAGAGCTGGATTTTCAAACTCAAGCCAAGCAACCCGGCCGAGCTGGACAAGCTGCTCGACGCCGCCGGCTACAAAGCCGCTATCGGCGAATAGTTTTCACAAACCGGCAATCTCTTCCTAGACTCAATATGCCTCGACTGCTCGGGGCTTGGTCGAGGAAGAGAGAGCCGCTATGTCCCAATCGCCGTCCCTGAGCCAACTGCACGACCCCAATCCTTTCCTGCGTCGCCACCTGGGCCCCGATGCCCTGGAGCAGCAGGCCATGCTCGAGGCCCTGGGCCTGGGCAGCCGTAGTGAACTGATCGAACAGACCGTGCCACCGGGCATCCGCCTGAACCGGCCGCTGGATTTGCCCGCCGCCCTGGATGAGCAGGCCGCCCTGGCCAAGCTTCGCGGCTATGCCGAGCAGAACCAGGTGTGGACCAGCCTGATCGGCATGGGCTATCACGGCACGATCACGCCGACCGTCATCCTGCGCAACGTCCTCGAGAATCCGGGCTGGTACACAGCCTATACGCCTTATCAACCGGAGATCGCCCAGGGCCGCCTGGAAGCGCTGTTGAATTTCCAGCAGATGATCATCGACCTCACCGGGCTGGATCTGGCCAATGCTTCGTTACTCGATGAAGCCACGGCGGCGGCCGAGGCCATGGCCCTGGCCAAGCGCATGGCCAAGTCCAAGAGCAACCAGTTCTTTGCCGATGAGCACTGCCATCCGCAAACCCTGTCGGTGCTGCAGACCCGCGCCGAAGGCTTCGGCTTCGAGCTGGTCGTCGACGCGGTGGAGAACCTGGGCAACTACAAGGTGTTCGGCGCCTTGCTGCAGTACCCGGACACCCATGGCGAGATCCGCGACCTGCGCCCTCTGGTCGAGCAACTGCACAAACAGCAGGCCCTGGCCTGCGTGGCTGCCGACCTGCTGAGCCTGCTGATGCTGTGCCCGCCGGGCGAACAGGGCGCCGATGTGGTGCTGGGCTCGTCCCAGCGCTTTGGCGTGCCCATGGGCTATGGCGGGCCCCACGCTGCGTATTTCGCCTGCCGTGACGAGTTCAAGCGGGCCATGCCGGGGCGCATCATCGGGGTATCCAAGGATGCCCGCGGCAACGTGGCCCTGCGCATGGCCCTGCAGACCCGCGAGCAGCATATCCGCCGGGAGAAGGCCAACTCCAACATCTGTACCGCCCAGGTGCTGCTGGCCAACATTGCCGCCTTCTATGCCGTGTATCACGGGCCTGAAGGCCTGCAGCGGATCGCCCAGCGGGTCCATGCGCTGACCTTCGTCCTGGCCGCGGGCCTCGAGAGCAAGGGCATCAAGCGCCTCAACCAGCACTTCTTCGACACCCTGACCCTGGAGGTCGGCGGCAGCCAGACGGCAATCATCCAGAGCGCCGAAGCGGCGCAGATCAACCTGCGGATTCTCGGGGGCGGCCAGTTGGGCGTGAGCCTCGACGAGACCTGTGACGAGTCCACCGTGCTGCGCCTGTTCGACATCTTCCTCGGTGCCGACCACGGCCTGGACATCCCCACCCTCGACGGCATGGCCCTGCCGGAAGGCATACCGGCAGCCCTGGTGCGCCGCTCGAGCTTCCTGACCCATCCGGTGTTCAACCTGCATCACAGCGAAACCGAGATGCTGCGCTACCTCAAGCAGCTGGAGAACAAGGACCTGGCGCTGAACCAGTCGATGATTCCCCTGGGCTCCTGCACCATGAAACTCAACGCCAGCAGCGAGATGATCCCGATCACCTGGCCCGGCTTTGCCGCCATTCACCCCTTTGCCCCGGCCGCGCAAGTGCAGGGCTACAAGGCGATGATCGACGAGCTGGAGCGCTGGCTGTGCGCGATCACCGGTTTCGACGCCATCTGCATGCAGCCCAACTCCGGTGCCCAGGGCGAGTACGCCGGGTTGATGGCGATCGCCAAGTATCACCGCAGCCGTCACCAGCCGCACCGCGATATCTGCCTGATCCCTTCGTCGGCCCATGGTACCAACCCGGCTTCGGCGCAGATGGCCGGCATGCGCGTGGTGATCGTCGAGTGCGACGACGCGGGTAACGTCGACCTCGCCGACCTCAAGGCCAAGGCCAAGGCGGCGGGCGAGCACCTGTCCTGCCTGATGGCGACCTATCCCTCGACCCATGGTGTGTACGAGGAGGGCATCAGCGAGATTTGCGCGGTGATCCACCAACAGGGCGGCCAGGTGTACATGGACGGGGCCAACCTCAACGCCCAGGTCGGCCTGACTCGGCCGGCCGACATCGGTGCCGATGTCTCGCACATGAACCTGCACAAGACCTTCTGCATTCCCCATGGCGGCGGTGGTCCGGGCATGGGGCCGATTGGCGTGCGCGCGCATCTGGCACCCTTCGTGGCCAGCCATCCGGTGGTTCCGGTGCCCGGGCCTGATCCACAGAACACCGCAGTCAGCGCCGCGCCCTGGGGCAGTGCGAGCATCCTGCCGATCAGCTGGATGTACATCGCCATGATGGGGCCGCAGCTCGCGGACGCCAGCGAGGTGGCGATCCTCTCGGCCAACTACCTGGCCGAGCGCCTGAACGAGGCGTTCCCGGTGCTGTATCGGGGGCGCAATGCGCGGGTGGCCCATGAGTGCATTTTCGACCTGCGACCGTTGAAGGCGCTGACCGGCATCAGTGAAGAGGACGTGGCCAAGCGCCTGATGGACTATGGCTTCCACGCCCCGACCATGTCGTTCCCGGTGCCGGGCACCTTGATGGTGGAGCCGACCGAAAGTGAGTCCAAGGCCGAGCTGGATCGCTTCATCGAGGCGATGCTGAGCATTCGTGCGGAGATTCGCGAGGTGCAGGACGGCAACTGGCCGGCCGAGGACAACCCGCTCAAACATGCGCCGCATACGCTGGCAGATGTGCTGGGGGTGTGGGAGCGACCCTACAGTATCGTCCAGGGCATTGCGCCGAGTGACCATGCGCGCTTGCACAAGTACTGGCCGGCGGTTAACCGGGTGGACAACGTGTTCGGTGACCGGAACCTGTTCTGCGCTTGTGTGCCGGTGGAGGATTATCGCTGAACGGTGCATCGCCGGTCGCAGGCTTCGCCAGCTCCCACAAGGCTTTTTGTGGGCCTTACCTGTGGGAGCTGGCGTAGCCTGCGATAGGTTGCGAGGTTACTCGCTGGCTACAGCGTTCTTGGCCAGGATGGCGTTGGCCAGTTCCATGTCGCTGACTTGCAGCTCTGGATTCTCGGCGCGAACCTTCTGCATCGCCGATTCCAGGTAAGGGCCGCGAATGGCGCCGTTGCTGGCGACAAAGCTGCCGGCGTCATCCTGGGCGGCGACGACCAGTTTGTGATCCCTGGAGGTCAGGTAGCTGGAGGCGGTCGTTGCGCCGGAGGAAATGACATTTTGCCAGAAGGTGTCGTCGGCCATGGCCGAACCGACGGGCAGGGAGAGCAGGGCAAGGGTTGCGACTGCAAGTTTGGAACGCATTCGGGGTAACTCCAACTGAGGTGATCTGCGCGCTTTGATCTGCCCGCCTGCAGCTAGTTCCCTGACGCCACGCGCAATACCTCGGCCTGCGATGTAAGGCCTGCTGCAACCTTCTGCGCACCGTTGTCATGCAGGCTACGCAGGCCCTCGACGAGCGCCTGCCGGCGCAGCGTTGCGAGGTCCATATCGGCGCAAATGGCAGCATTGAGGGTGTCACTCAGGCGCAGCAGTTCGTGTATGCCGGTGCGCCCGTGATAGCCGGTCTGCCGGCATTCGTTGCAGCCCCTGGCCTGGTAGCCCGCTGCTGTCGGCGCCTTGCAGGCCAGGCACAGCGTGCGCACCAGGCGCTGGGCCATGACCCCGACCAGCCCGGCCTTGATCAGATGCGGGGCAATACCGAGCTCCAGCAGGCGGCTGATGGCGCCGCAGGCGTCGTTGGTGTGCAGGGTGGACAGCACCAGGTGCCCGGTCAGTGCCGCCTGGAACGCCACCTGGGCGGTTTCGAGGTCGCGGATCTCGCCGATCATGATGATGTCCGGGTCCTGGCGCAGCAGGGCCCGGGCGCCCTCGGCAAAACCCAGGTCGATGGCCGGGTGTACCTGCAGTTGATTGAACTGTGGCTCGACCATCTCGATCGGATCTTCGACCGTGCACAGGTTGACCTGTGGGGTGGCCAGGTACTTGAGGGTGGCATACAGGGTGCTGGTCTTGCCGGAACCGGTGGGGCCGGTGACCAGGACCAGGCCATGGCGCTGGCCGATCATGGCCTGCCAGTGCGCAAGGTTTTCGCCGTCCAGGCCGAGCTGGGCGAAGTCCTGCTGCAGCAGGAGCGGGTCGAAGATGCGCAGCACCAGCTTCTCGCCGAAGGTGGTGGGCAAGGTAGACAGGCGCAGCTCGATCTCGTTGCCGGTCGGCAGGCGGGTCTTGATCCGGCCGTCCTGCGGTCGGCGTTTTTCGGCGACGTTCATGCCGCCCAGGGTTTTCAGGCGGCTGACCACCGCCAGGGTGACTTCGGCCGGAAACTGGTAGACCGGGTGCAGCAAACCGTCGATGCGAAAGCGCAACTGACCCTGGTCGCGCCGGGGTTCCAGGTGAATGTCGCTGGCCCGTTGCTCGAAGGCGTATTGCAACAGCCAGTCGACCAGGGTGACGACGTGGGCGTCATCGCTATCGTGCTGGCGTTCGTCGCTACCGAGCTCGAGCAGTTGCTCAAGGTTATGCACAGGTGAGGCTTGCTGGCGGCTGGCACCATTGACCGAGCGGGCCAGTTGGAAAAACGCCTGGCTGAACTGGCGGATCTGCGCCGGGCTTGCCAGCACGCGCTTGATCGGGCGCCGCAACACCTGGGTCAGGTCCGCTTCCCAGGCGCTGACATAAGGCTCGGCGCTGGCCACGGTGACGCCATGGCTTTCGACCGCGACAACCAGCAGGCCGTGGCGCCGGGCAAAGGCTGCGGACATCAGGCCGAAGGTGGACGCCAGGTCCAGTTGCAGCGGATCGATGTACAGGTAGGGCTGGCCGGCTTGTGCCGCCAACCATTGGCACAGGGTTACCATATCCAGGCGCTGGCCGGGCTGGCGTGGGTCTGGCAGGCCCTGGCGGGCGATGAATTCAAGCGGGTGGTCGTCGGCGGCAAGGCCTTGGCTGCGCAGTGCCCGGGCAGTGTGTGGAGGAATGAGCCGGGCATCGAGCAGGTCGTCCAGCAGGCCATCCAGGCTCAGCCAGCGGTCCTCGGAGGTGACAGTCATGAGGCGTCCTTGCCAAGCTGCCTGAAGGGGTGGCACTGACAAGATTAGCTGGCTTTGGGATTTAGCAAGGCCGGGAAACGTTGCCTGGCATTTCCCGCCTCGGCTACATCAATGGCAGGGCTGCAAGCGGACCTCGTCGACGCAGATCAGGTTGCGCATTTTTTGTGCAATGAGTTCGGCGCGGTGCCAGCTCAACCCGGCAATCTCGATGTCGATCGCGAGCAGGTCGTCCTGGCGGCTCATCCGTACCTGATGGGGGGTGAGGAACTGCAGGGCGAACAGGTTGAGCACCCGGCACAGGCTATCGGGCTCGGCCTCCACCTGCAGGTGGTAGCGCACGCTGCTGTGGGCGGCGCTGGCAGCCCAGACATCGTCGCGCAATGGGGTAACGGGGCTGTCGAAGCGTTCGAGTGCGCTCATGTAGTTCTCCTGAATCGATAGGGGAATTTTTACATGCGCAACCGGGCATTTTTTCTCTATGATCGATCGCAAAGGCTTGAAACTGAATTACTCAATTCGCCTTGTTGAGCGTTGGAGAAATAATTATGCAGAGCGAGTTGGACGCCTATGATCGACGGATCCTGGCCTTGCTGCAGGAGGATGCCTCGCTGTCCAGTGCGCAGATCGCCGAACGGGTGGGGCTGTCGCAGTCGCCGTGCTGGCGGCGGATCCAGCGCCTGAAGGAGGAGGGGGTGATTCGCGGCCAGGTGACCCTGCTCGACCGCAAGAAGATCGGCCTGAACACGCAGATTTTCGCCGAGGTCAAACTCAATGCCCACGGCCGCTCCAATTTCACCGAGTTCACCGAGGCGATCCGCGGCTTTCCCGAGGTGCTGGAGTGCTATGTACTGATGGGGGCGGTGGACTTTCTGTTGCGCATTGTCACCCCGGACATCGAAGCCTACGAACGGTTCTTCTTCGAAAAGCTGTCGATGGTGCCGGGGATCCAGGAGGTCAACTCGATCGTGGCCTTGTCCGAGATCAAGTCCACGACCAGTCTTCCGGTCATGCGCTAGCCCTTACTTGCGCAGCAGGTGTTTCCAGCCACGGCTCTGGAACACGGCCATGGCCTGCTGTTCGCGGGCTTCGAGGACTTCGTCGCTGATCGGCAGTTCGGCCAGTTCGTGCAGCTTGTTCAGCTCGCCGAACAGACGGTCCAGGTCCGGGCTCTCCAGCACCTGGCGGGCGTGGTGCAGCCAGGCCAGCAGGCGCTCGATGCGCGGCAACTGCTCGGCCAGGTCTTCCGGCTGGCGATGGTACAGCGGCAGTTGCAGGGCGTTGGCCTCATCGGCCAGCAGTACGTTCAGCCAGTTGGTGAGCTGGGCGGCGCCCTGACGGTCGCCGCGCTTGTTGCGTTCCATGGTCCAGCCACGGGCCAGCAGCCAGCGCGAGGTTTCCAGGGAGAACTGGCCCCAGCGGGTGTCCAGCAGCTCGTCGGCGAATTGCTCGGGCGCGGCGCGGCGCACGTCTTCATCGTCGTTGCCGGCCAGTACCAGCGGACGCCAGTCTTCCAGCAGCGCATCGAGGCTGGCACGCAGGGTGCGAGTGGTGGCGCGCGGGGCGGCCTGGCCCAGGCTGCCGATCAGGGCACGCAGTTCGGCCAGGACCTGGACCCAGTCCTGCAGCAGACGCCAGTGACCGTTGAACTGGTACTGCTCGGCCAGGCGCTGGCTGGCGCCCAGCAGTTGCCAGGCCAGCGCCGCTACGGCGTCGTCCAGGGGCATTTCTGCGCTCAGTTCGGCGGCCGGCAGGCGCAGGGCGTAGCTGGCAGGGTCGAGCAGGCGGTAACCACGCTCGGCCTTGCTGATGTCGCAAGGGAACAGCGGCAGGGCGGCCGACAGCTCGGCGGCCAGCTCCAGCAGGGCTTCAGGCGCGCCTTCGCGCAGTTCCAGCTCCAGCTCGCAGATCTCTTCCTTCTGCTTGCCGGCGACCACGCTGCCCAGGTCCAGGGCCGCTTCGATCACCACCTTGGCCTTGCCACGGCCCCAGGCGATTTCCGCGTACTGGCGGGTGAAGTCGGTGGTGAACAGCGGCTTGATGGTTTTTTTGTCCAGCTCGGCCAGCTGGGCAGGCCAGCACTGGTCGTCGAGCTTTTTCAGGTCGAGCTTGGCCTTGGGCAGTTGCCACTCGAACTCGTTACGCTGGGACAGGCCGGCGACGCTCTGGCCGCGGGTCTTGAGGGTCTGGATCACCACGTCGCCGTCGCGGCGCAGGCGCAGGGCGACCTTGGCCGCTGCCAGGTCGCGCTCCGGGCTGTCGAAGTACTGGTTGAGCAGCTCGCGGCTTTGCCAGCCGGACTTGTTGCGCTTGTTCAGCAATGGGTGTTCGCGCAGGGCGGCGAGGGTCTCGCGGCTGACCCGCAGTTTGATTTCGGTTTCTTTATGCATTGCTGGTAGATCCAGGCTCGGATGACAGGGAGCGTCTTGGGGGTGCAGTGTACAGGAGTCGGCTCGCGGCGGTTTATTCACGGTGCCGGATGGCCCTATGATGAGGTTCGCCCAAGGAGAAAGCGCATGCCGTTGCCATCGCTCAAAGAGCAGTTCGCCGCCCTGATTGCCACGCCATCGGTCAGCTGTACCCAGCCTGCGCTGGACCAGTCCAACCGTGCGGTGATCGACCTGCTGGCCGGGTGGCTGGGGGACCTGGGTTTCGCCTGTGACATCCAGCAGGTGACCCCGGGCAAATTCAACCTGCTGGCCAGCCGCGGCAGCGGCCCGGGCGGGCTGGTGCTGGCCGGGCACAGCGACACGGTGCCCTACGATCCGCAGCTGTGGCAGACCGACCCGCTCAAGCTGACCGAGGTCGACGGCCGCTGGGTGGGCCTGGGCAGCTGCGACATGAAAGGCTTCTTCGCCCTGGTCATCGAGGCGGTGCAGCCCTTGCTGGCTCATGAATTCAAGCAACCGCTGCTGATCCTCGCCACCTGCGATGAAGAGAGCTCGATGTCCGGCGCCCGTGCCCTGGCGCAAGCCGGCCGACCGCTGGGGCGGGCGGCGGTGATCGGCGAGCCGACCGGGCTCAAGCCGATCCGCCTGCACAAGGGCGTGATGATGGAGCGTATCGATATCCTCGGGCGCAGCGGCCATTCGTCGGATCCCAGCCTCGGTCACAGCGCGCTGGAAGCCATGCACCAGGTCATGGGCGAGCTGATGGGGCTGCGCCGACAATGGCAGCAGCAATTCAACAACGCCCAGTTCAGCGTGCCGCAACCGACCCTGAACTTCGGCTGCATCCACGGCGGCGACAACCCCAACCGGATCTGCGGCCAGTGCGCCCTGGAGTTCGACTTGCGGCCCCTGCCGGGCATGGACCCGGAGGCCCTGCGCGCGGCCATCCGGGAGAAAATCGCGCCCCTGGCCGAGCAGCATCAGGTGCGCATCGACTATGCGCCGCTGTTCCCCGAGGTGCCGCCGTTCGAGCAAGCGGCGGACGCGGAACTGGTGCGCCTGGCCGAACGTCTGACCGGCCATCGGGCTGAAGCGGTGGCCTTTGGCACCGAAGCGCCTTATCTTCAGCGCCTGGGTTGCGAGACCCTGGTCTTGGGTCCGGGCGATATCAGCTGTGCCCACCAGCCGGGCGAGTACCTTGAAATGTCACGCTTGCAGCCTACCGTGCGTCTATTGCGTGAGTTGATCGAACATTATTGCCTCAGCCCGGTAATTGCCCGCTGAGTTCGGCCGTTTTGCAGAGGAGATTGCGCGTGACGCCAAGCCTGTTCCGACGATAACCCTTCGAGCGCTGTGTGCTTTCCCGTTTTTGTCCCCTTTTCTACAGGCTCTCTGGTTATGCCCGATTACGTCAATTGGCTGCGTCATGCTTCGCCTTACATCAACGCCCACCGCGAATGCACCTTTGTGGTCATGCTGCCCGGTGACGGGGTCGAGGACCCCAACTTCGGTAATATCGTCCACGACCTGGTGTTGCTGCACAGCCTGGGTGTGCGCCTGGTGCTGGTGCATGGCTCGCGGCCGCAGATCGAAAGCCGCCTGGCCAGCCGTGGCCTGACCCCGCACTACCACCGCGGCATGCGCATCACCGATGCCGCCACCCTGGAATGCGTGATCGATGCCGTGGGCCATCTGCGCATCGCCATCGAAGCCCGCCTGTCGATGGACATGGCCGCCTCGCCGATGCAGGGCTCGCGCCTGCGCGTGGCCTCCGGCAACCTGGTCACCGCCCGGCCGATCGGCGTGCTCGAAGGCGTGGACTATCACCACACCGGCGAAGTACGCCGGGTCGACCGCAAGGGCATCAACCGCCTGCTCGACGAGCGCTCCATCGTACTGCTGTCGCCGTTGGGCTACTCGCCGACCGGTGAGATCTTCAACCTGGCCTGCGAAGACGTCGCCACCCGCGCCGCCATCGAGCTGGGCGCCGACAAGTTGCTGCTGTTCGGCGCCGAACGCGGCCTGATCGACGAGCAAGGCCGGCTGGTGCGCGAGTTGCGCCCGCAGCAGGTGCCGGCGCACCTGCAACGCCTGGGCAGCGACTACCAGGCCGAATTGCTCGACGCCGCCGCCGAGGCCTGCCGTGGCGGCGTGGCACGCAGCCATATCGTCAGCTACAGCGAAGACGGCGCCTTGCTCACCGAGCTGTTCACCCGTGACGGTGGCGGCACCCTGGTGGCCCAGGAGCAGTTCGAGAAGGTCCGTGAAGCGGCGATCGAGGATGTCGGTGGCTTGCTTGACCTGATCAGCCCGCTGGAAGAGCAGGGCATCCTGGTGCGGCGCTCGCGCGAAGTGCTGGAGCGCGAAATCGAGCAGTTCAGCGTGGTGGAGCGCGAGGGCATGATCATCGCCTGTGCGGCGCTGTACCCGATTGCCGACTCCGAGGCCGGGGAGCTGGCGTGCCTGGCGGTGAATCCCGAGTATCGCCATGGTGGCCGGGGTGACGAGTTGCTCGAACGCATCGAGACCCGGGCGCGGGAGATGGGGCTCAATACCCTGTTCGTGCTGACGACCCGGACCGCGCACTGGTTCCGCGAGCGTGGGTTTGTGCCCAGCGGGGTCGAGCGGCTGCCGGCGGCGCGGGCGTCGCTGTACAACTATCAGCGTAATTCGAAGATATTCGAGAAGGCGTTGTAAGCCATCGCGGGGCAAGCCCGCTCCTACAGGCTCCTGTAGGAGCGGCCTTGCCCCGCGATAAGGCCATCAAACGGTGTGCAGGTACCAGTTGTACTCGAGGTCGGAGATGGAGTGTTCGAACTCCTCCAGCTCGCTTTCCTTACAGGCGACGAAGATGTCGATGTACTTCGGATCGATGTACTTGTTGAGGATCTCGCTGTCGTCCAGCTCGCGCAGGGCATCGCGCAGGTTGTTCGGCAGGCTTTGCTCCACTTGCTCGTAGGCATTGCCTTCGATTGGGGTGCTTGGTTCGATCTTGTTGCTCAAACCATGGTGCACGCCCGCCAGTACGGCAGCCATCAGCAGGTACGGGTTGGCGTCGGCACCGGCAACGCGGTGTTCGATGCGCACGGCATCCGGCGAGCCGGTCGGGACACGCAGGGCTACCGTGCGGTTGTCCAGCCCCCAGCTCGGGGCATTGGGCACATAGAACTGGGCGCCAAAACGGCGGTACGAGTTGACGTTCGGGCAGAGGAACGCCATCGACGCCGGCAGGGTCTCGAGCACACCGCCGATCGCGTGACGCAGCGCGGCGTTCTGCTCGGGATCCTCGCTGGTGAAGATGTTCTTGCCATCTTTGTCCAGCACCGAGATATGGACGTGCAGACCATTACCCGCCTGGCCTGGGTACGGCTTGGCCATGAAGGTGGTGTCCATTTCATGGTCGTAGGCGATGTTCTTGATCAGGCGCTTGAGCAGTACCGCGTAGTCGCAGGCCTTCATCGGGTCGGCAACGTGGTGCAGGTTGACTTCGAACTGCGCCGGGGCGCTTTCCTTGACGATGGCGTCGGCAGGAATGCCCTGCTCCTTGGCGCCTTCGAGGATGTCCTGCAGGCAGTCGACGTACTCGTCGAGGTCGTCGATCAGGTAGACCTGGGTCGATTGCGGGCGTTTGCCGGAAATCGGCGAGCGTGGCGGCTGTGGACGGCCGTTCACATTCTCCTGGTCGATCAGGTAGAACTCCAGCTCGAACGCGGCGCAGATGGTCAGGCCCATCTCGTCGAACTTGCTCACGACCTGGCGCAGGACTTCCCGCGGGTCGGCAAAGAACGGCTCGCCTTCGAGTTCGTGCATGGTCATCAGCAGCTGCGCGGTCGGGCGCTTCTGCCAGGGTTCGTTGGACAGGGTGTCCGGGATTGGATAGCAGATGCGGTCGGCATCGCCGATGTCCAGGCCCAGGCCGGTGCTTTCGACCGTGGAGCCGTTGATATCCAATGCGAAGAGCGAGGCCGGCAGGTTGATGCCTTTCTCGTAAACCTTGTGGAGGCTGGTGCGCTCAATGCGCTTGCCACGCACCACACCATTCATATCTGCAATCAGAAGGTCAACGTAGAGAACCTCAGGATGTTCCTTAAGGAACGCGTTCGCTTCGTTAAGCTGAACGGCACGCGGGGGTACCGACATGATGCAACACCTTTGTTGTTAAAAATATCAATCAATGGGGGCTTGCAGGTCCAGTCAAACGGAAAGCCATGCTGAAGTCAAGCCAACCCCATGATGCCCTAAAATGGCCCTCAAGCGGCATTTTTGCTGCAATTGAGGGCGACGACAAGGACTGCTTTCGTACGGTAGCGGCGGTTTTGAGCGGGCCGTGTTCTATTTTTTACGGGGGTGTTGTGTAAAAAAATGAACAAGGCTAAGCTCGGTGGCAACCCATAACACCAATAATACCCGGGGTTACCATGTCACGACTGCCGACAAGCGGCATCAACGCCTGCCGTTCGCAGAACGGTTTGCACGCATTCCACGCGGGTGGCTATCGCACCGCGGCGGCGCTGTATGCCCCGGCTGAAATAATTGACGGCCAGGGCCACCTGCCCGTTGCCGACGCTCCCTTGAATATCCTCTGCCATCACTATAGCGGGCTCGCCAGCGTTGCGGGTAATGCCTGGGGTATCACCGCGCCTGGCTTTTGCTTTACCTCCGTGCGGGATACAGAATGTCTGGGACGGCCTATTGCGGCTGTCCTGACGACTGTCCAGACATTTGCCTCCTGAGGTATTTATGAGTACCAACCTCGACCAGCTCACCGATTGGTTGAAAGAGCACAAGATCACCGAAGTGGAGTGCCTGATCAGCGACCTCACCGGGATCACCCGCGGCAAGATTTCGCCGACCAACAAGTTCATCGCCGAAAAAGGCATGCGCTTGCCCGAGAGCGTGCTGCTGCAGACCGTTACCGGCGACTACGTCGATGACGACATCTATTACGAATTGCTCGACCCGGCCGACATCGACATGGTCTGCCGCCCCGACGAGAACGCGGTGTTTCTCGTGCCCTGGGCTATCGAGCCTACCGCCCAGGTGATCCACGACACCTACGACAAGCAGGGCAACCCGGTCGAGCTGTCGCCGCGCAACGTGCTCAAGAAAGTACTCAAGCTCTATGCCGACAAGGGCTGGCAGCCGATCGTGGCGCCGGAGATGGAGTTCTACCTGACCAAGCGCTGCGAGGACCCGGATTTCCCGCTGCAGCCGCCGATCGGCCGTTCCGGCCGCCCGGAAACCGGTCGCCAGTCGTTCTCCATCGAAGCGGCCAACGAATTCGACCCGCTGTTCGAGGACGTCTACGACTGGTGCGAACTGCAGAACCTGGACCTGGACACGCTGATCCACGAGGACGGCACCGCGCAGATGGAAATCAACTTCCGTCACGGCAACGCCCTGGCCCTGGCCGACCAGATCCTGGTGTTCAAGCGCACCATGCGTGAAGCGGCGCTCAAGCACAACGTGGCCGCCACCTTCATGGCCAAGCCCATGACCGGCGAGCCGGGCAGCGCCATGCACCTGCACCAGAGCATCATCGATGTGCACACCGGCAAGAACATCTTCTCCGACGAAGAGGGCCGCATGAGCGAGCTGTTCCTCCATCACGTCGGCGGCCTGCAGAAGTTCATCCCGGTGGTGTTGCCGCTGTTTGCGCCGAACGTCAACTCGTTCCGCCGTTTCCTGCCCGACACCTCGGCGCCGGTGAACGTCGAGTGGGGCGAAGAGAACCGCACCGTCGGCCTGCGTGTGCCGGATGCCGGCCCGCAGAACCGCCGGGTCGAGAACCGCCTGCCGGGCGCCGACGCCAACCCTTACCTGGCCATCGCCGCGAGCCTGCTGTGCGGCTACATCGGCATGGTCGAAGGCATCAAGCCAAGCGCGCCGGTGCAGGGCCGTGGTTACGAGCGCCGTAACCTGCGCCTGCCGCTGACCATCGAGGATGCACTCGAGCGCATGGAGAACTGCCAGGCGCTGGAGCCGTACCTGGGCAAGAAATTCATTACCGGCTACGTCGCCACCAAGCGCGCCGAGCATGAAAACTTCAAACGCGTAATCAGCTCCTGGGAACGTGAGTTCCTGCTGTTTGCGGTCTGACCAACCCGGAGCCGCAGGACCGCGGCCGTCAACAAACGGAGAAGCACATGAGCGTCAACAACCCGCAAACCCGTGAGTGGCAAGCCTTGAGCAGCGAGCATCACCTCGCGCCTTTCAGCGACTACAAGCAGCTGAAGGAAAAGGGGCCGCGGATCATCACCAAGGCCCAGGGCGTGCACTTGTGGGACAGCGAGGGCAACAAGATCCTCGACGGCATGGCGGGCCTGTGGTGCGTGGCGGTCGGCTATGGTCGTGAAGAGCTGGTGGAAAAGGCCGCCGCGCAAATGCGCGAGCTGCCGTACTACAACCTGTTCTTCCAGACCGCCCACCCGCCAGCGCTGGAGCTGGCCAAGGCGGTGACTGACGTGGCGCCTGAAGGCATGACCCATGTGTTCTTCACCGGTTCCGGCTCCGAAGGCAACGACACCAACCTGCGCATGGTCCGCCACTACTGGGCGCTCAAGGGCAAGCCGCAGAAGCAGGTGATCATCGGCCGCATCAACGGCTACCACGGCTCCACCGTGGCCGGTGCCGCCCTGGGCGGCATGAGCGGCATGCATGCGCAGGGCGGCACGCTGCCGGGCATCGTGCATATCCCGCAGCCGTACTGGTTCGGCGAAGGCGGTGACATGACCCCGGACGAGTTCGGCGTCTGGGCGGCCGAACAGCTGGAGAAGAAGATCCTCGAAGTCGGCGAAGACAACGTCGCCGCCTTTATCGCCGAGCCGATCCAGGGCGCCGGCGGGGTGATCATTCCGCCAGACACCTACTGGCCGAAGATCAAGGAGATCCTCGCCAAGTACGACATCCTGTTCATCGCCGACGAGGTGATCTGTGGCTTCGGTCGTACCGGTGAGTGGTTCGGCTCCGACTACTACGACCTCAAGCCCGACCTGATGACCATCGCCAAGGGCCTGACCTCCGGTTACATCCCCATGGGCGGTGTGATCGTGCGTGACGAAGTGGCCAAGGTTCTGAGCGAAGGCGGCGACTTCAACCACGGCTTCACCTACTCCGGTCACCCGGTGGCCGCCGCGGTGGGCCTGGAAAACCTGCGGATCCTGCGCGACGAGCAGATCATCGAGCGGGTCCAGGACGATACGGCACCGTATTTGCAGAAACGTCTGCGCGAGCTCAACGATCACCCGCTGGTGGGCGAGGTCCGTGGCCTGGGCATGCTCGGTGCCATCGAGCTGGTCAAGGACAAGGCAACCCGCGCGCGTTACGAAGGCAAGGGCGTGGGCATGATCTGCCGGCAGTTCTGCTTCGACAATGGCCTGATCATGCGCGCAGTGGGCGACACCATGATCATCGCGCCACCGCTGGTGATCAGCCGTGACGAGATCGACGAGCTGGTGGAAAAGGCACGCAAATGCCTGGACTTGACGCTTGAAGCGCTGAAATAGCCAAGTGCTAGGCTAGCGTAGTGGCATCAATGTGATCCAAGGCCGCTCTTTCCTTGAAAGAGCGCCTTGGAACTTGCCAGACTAGCGACTGTTTCAGTCGCCCAGTGCTTGCTTGCGCCGCAGAGAGCCGGCCGCTGAACAGATGGCTAAATAAAAAATTCTGGAGCATTACGCATGAAGAAAATGGGCAAGACGTTGTTGGCTGTGTCCCTGATGGGCGCCATGGCCAGTGCTGTTCAAGCGGATGACAAAGTGCTGCACGTCTACAACTGGTCCGATTACATCGCACCGGATACCGTTGCCAATTTCGAGAAGCAGACCGGTATCAAGGTCGTCTACGACGTTTTCGACAGCAACGAAACCCTGGAAGCCAAGCTGCTGGCGGGCAAGTCCGGCTACGACGTGGTCGTGCCGTCGAACAACTTCCTGGCCAAGCAGATCAAGGCCGGCGTCTACCAGGAACTGGACCGCTCCAAGCTGCCCAACTGGAAGAACCTCGACCCTGCACTGCTCAAGGCCGTCGGCGATGCCAGCGACCCGGGCAACAAGTTCGCCTTCCCGTACATGTGGGGCTCCATCGGCATCGGCTACAACCCGGAGAAGGTCAAGGCCGCGCTGGGCGTCGACAAGATCGACTCCTGGGATGCCGTGTTCAAGCCTGAGAACATCGAGAAGCTGAAAAGCTGCGGTGTAAGTTTCCTCGATGCACCGACCGAGATGCTCCCGGCCGCGCTGCACTACCTGGGCTTGCCGAGCGACAGCACCAAGAAGGAAGACCTGAAGAAGGCCGAGGAGCTGTTCCTGAAGATCCGTCCTTCGATCACCTACTTCCACTCCTCCAAGTACATCTCGGACCTGGCCAACGGCAACATCTGCGTGGCCGTGGGCTACTCGGGTGACCTGGAGCAGTCCAAGGCCCGTGCTCATGAAGCCGGCGACAAGGTCAAGCTGAGCTACACCATTCCGAAGGAAGGTGCCGGTACCTTCTACGACATGGTCGCCATTCCGAAAGACGCCGAGAACGTCGAGGCCGCCTACAAGTTCATGGACTTCCTGATGCAGCCGGAAGTGATGGCCGGCATCACCAATGCCGTGCGCTTCCCGAACGGCAACCTGGCCGCCACCCCGCTGGTGGACAAGGACATCACCAGCGATCCGGCCATCTACCCGTCCGATGAAGTGAAGGCCAAGCTGTACGCCATCAAGGCACCGGAGAAGACTGCCCAGCGCGAAATCACCCGCAGCTGGACCAAGATCAAGTCGGGCAAGTAAGCCGGTTTGAAGCCCTGGGCGGTGTAAATCACGCCCAGGGTGCTCCAAGAGTTAATTTTTTTTGCGACATGAGTGCATCGAAGGTAAGTTGCGCGCCGGTTTGCAAATACGGCAGGTAATTATGCCGTTTGCTACGGGCACTATTGTGAGGACTACCCACTTGTCTAATTCTGTATTTCGCAAGGCCCTGCTGGCTGGAGCGAGTATGACGCTGGCGGTCAGCGTCCAAGCGGCGCCCACGGTGCACATTTATAACTGGTCGGACTATATCGGTCAGACCACCCTTGCGGACTTTGAAAAAGCCACCGGCATCAAACCGGTACAGGATGTCTTCGACTCCAACGAAACCCTGGAAGGCAAGCTGCTGGCCGGTCGTAGCGGCTATGACGTGGTCGTGCCGTCCAACCATTTCCTCGGCAAGCAGATCAAGGCGGGCGCTTTCCAGAAGCTCGACAAGTCACTGCTGCCCAATTACGCGAACCTCGACCCGGCGTTGATGAAGCGCCTGGAGAAGAACGATCCGGGTAACCAGTACGCCGTGCCTTACCTGTGGGGCACCAACGGTATCGGCTACAACGTCGAGAAGGTCAAGGCAGTGCTGGGCACCGACACGATCGACTCCTGGTCTGTGCTGTTCGAGCCGGAAAACATCAAGAAGCTTTCGGCCTGCGGCGTCGCCTTCCTCGACTCGGCGGACGAAATGCTGCCGGCGGTGCTGGCCTACATGGGCCGCGATCCCAACAGCACCAACCCCAAGGACTACGAGGATGCCGAGCAGAAACTGCTGGCCGTGCGCCCGTACGTGACCTACTTCCATTCGTCCAAGTACATCTCCGACCTTGCCAACGGCGACATCTGTGTGGCCGCCGGTTTCTCCGGCGACATCTTCCAGGCCAGGAATCGGGCCCAGGAAGCCGGCAAGGGTGTGAGCGTGGCTTATGCGATTCCCAAAGAAGGGGCCAACCTCTGGTTCGACATGCTGGCGATTCCCAAGGATTCGACCCATGTCAAAGAGGCCCATGCCTTCATCAACTATTTGCTGAAGCCTGAGGTGATTGCCCAGGTCAGTGATTACGTCGGTTATGCCAACCCGAACCCCAAGGCTGGCGATCTGATGGACCAGAGCGTGCGAACCGACGCAGCGGTTTATCCACCGCAAGAAGTGCTGGACAAGTTGTACGTCAACTCTGAGTTACCGCCCAAAGTGCAACGTTTGATGACCCGCAGCTGGACCAAGGTCAAGTCGGGCAAGTAAATATCCAGGATCCGTCACGGCAGGGGCGGGTGCAAAAAATCTTGTTGGGAGTTCCACAAATGGCAGTTGCCTCCGGTGCCTATAAGAAAGCCCTCGAGGGCGATCAGCAACCTAAACAGGTGCTGGTCAAAATCGACCGGGTCACGAAGAAGTTCGACGAAACAGTCGCCGTGGACGATGTGTCCCTGGAGATCAAGAAGGGCGAGATCTTCGCCCTGCTCGGCGGCTCGGGTTCGGGCAAATCCACCTTGCTGCGCATGCTCGCCGGCTTCGAACGGCCCACCGAGGGGCGGATCTTCCTCGACGGCGTGGACATCACCGACATGCCGCCCTACGAGCGGCCGATCAACATGATGTTCCAGTCCTATGCGCTGTTCCCGCACATGACCGTGGCGCAGAACATCGCCTTCGGCCTGCAGCAGGACCGCATGCCCAAGGCCGAGATCGACGCGCGCGTCGGCGAGATGCTCAAGCTGGTGCACATGACCCAGTACGCCAAGCGCAAGCCGCATCAGCTCTCCGGCGGCCAACGCCAGCGTGTGGCCCTGGCCCGTTCCCTGGCCAAGCGTCCGAAGCTGCTGCTGCTCGATGAGCCGATGGGTGCATTGGACAAGAAACTGCGCTCGCAGATGCAACTGGAGCTGGTGGAGATCATCGAGCGGGTCGGCGTGACCTGCGTGATGGTGACCCACGACCAGGAAGAGGCCATGACCATGGCCCAGCGCATCGCCATCATGCACCTGGGCTGGATCGCCCAGATCGGCAGCCCGATCGACGTCTATGAGACCCCGACCAGCCGTCTGGTCTGCGAATTCATCGGCAACGTCAACCTGTTCGACGGTGAAGTGGTCGAAGACGCCGAAGGCCACGCGGTCATTGCCAGCAAGGAGCTGGAGCGCAAGATCTACGTCGGCCACGGGGTCACCACCTCGGTGGAAGACAAGCGCATCACCTACGCCCTGCGCCCTGAAAAGCTGCTGGTGACTACTACGGCACCGACCTGCGAGCACAACTGGTCGCGCGGCCAGGTCCACGACATCGCCTACCTGGGCGGCCACTCGGTGTTCTACGTCGAATTGCCTGGCGGCAAGATCGTCCAGTCGTTCGTCGCCAACGCCGAACGCCAGGGCGCCCGCCCGACCTGGGGTGACCAGGTCTACGTCTGGTGGGAAGACGACAGCGGCGTGGTACTGCGGTCATGAACATGCGCAAGCTCACGCGAGCCTTCAACCGGTTGAAACCCGAGGGGCGCCACATGGTGATCGGCGTGCCGTTCATCTGGCTGTTCCTGTTCTTCATGCTGCCGTTCTTCATCGTCCTGAAGATCAGCTTCGCTGAAGCGGACGTGGCCATTCCACCGTACACCGAGATCTACAGCTACGTTGAAGACAAGGTGCAACTGGTGCTCAACCTGGCCAACTATGGCCTGCTGACCGAGGACGAGCTGTACATCTCTGCCTACCTCGGTTCGTTGAAGATTGCCTTCTTCAGCACCTTGCTGTGCCTGCTGATCGGCTATCCGATGGCCTATGCCATCGCCAACGCCCGCAAGGAGACCCAGACCGTCTTGCTGCTGCTGATCATGATGCCGACCTGGACGGCGATCCTGATCCGCGTGTACGCCTGGATGGGCATCCTCAGCAACAACGGCCTGCTCAACGCCTTCCTGATGTGGCTGGGCCTGATCGACCAGCCGTTGCAGATCCTCAACACCAACCTGGCGGTCTACATCGGCGTGGTCTATTCCTACCTGCCGTTCATGATCCTGCCGCTCTACGCCAACCTGGTGAAGCACGACCCGAGCCTGCTGGAAGCCGCATCGGACCTGGGTTCGAGCACCTTCAACAGCTTCTGGAAGATCACCGTGCCGCTGTCGAAGAACGGCATCATCGCCGGCTGCATGCTGGTGTTCATTCCGGTGGTCGGTGAGTTCGTCATTCCTGAACTGCTCGGCGGTCCGGAAACCCTGATGATCGGTAAAGTGCTCTGGCAAGAGTTCTTCAACAACCGTGACTGGCCGGTGGCTTCGGCCCTGGCGGTGGTGATGCTGGCGATCCTGATCGTACCGATCCTGCTCTTCAACCGCAGTCAGGCCAAAGAGATGGAGGGCAGGGCATGAAGCGTTTCAGTTTCTCCAAGCTGATGTTGATCCTGGGCTTGTTGTTCATCTACCTGCCCATGCTGATCCTGGTGATCTACTCGTTCAACGCCTCCAAGCTGGTGACGGTGTGGGGCGGCTGGTCGGTGAAATGGTACGTCGGCCTGCTCGACAACAGCCAACTGATGGGCTCGGTGATGCGCTCGCTGGAGATCGCCTGCTACACCGCGATCGCCGCCGTGGCGCTGGGTACCCTGGCGGCCTTCGTGCTGACCCGGGTGACCCGCTTCAAGGGCCGCACCCTGTTCGGTGGCCTGGTCACCGCGCCGCTGGTGATGCCCGAGGTGATCACCGGTCTGTCGCTGTTGCTGCTGTTCGTGGCCATGGCGCAGATGATCGGCTGGCCGCAGGAGCGTGGCATCGTCACCATCTGGATCGCCCACACCACGTTCTGCGCGGCCTATGTGGCGGTGGTGGTGTCGGCACGCCTGCGTGAGCTGGACCTGTCCATCGAAGAGGCGGCCATGGACCTCGGTGCGCGGCCGTGGAAGGTGTTCTTCCTGATCACCATCCCGATGATCGCGCCGTCGCTGGCGGCGGGCGGCATGATGTCCTTCGCCCTGTCGCTGGACGACCTGGTACTGGCCAGCTTCGTGTCCGGTCCGGGTTCGACCACCTTGCCGATGGAAGTCTTCTCTGCCGTGCGTCTGGGCGTGAAGCCGGAAATCAACGCGGTGGCCAGCCTGATCCTGCTGTCGGTGTCGCTGGTGACCTTCATGGTCTGGTACTTCAGCCGCCAGGCCGAAGAGCGTCGTCGCCGGGCGATCCAGCAGGCCATCGAGGAAAGCGCGGCCGATTCCTGGAAGCAACCGGACGTGCGCAGCGCGCCGGCCGCCGTTTCGGCGTGATCTGAAAAGCATCGCGGGACAAGCCCGCTCCTACCTGTAGGAGCGGGCTTGTCCCGTGATCATTCCGGCCAATGCCAGGCCGGCTCGTCCAGCATCCCCTGACCCGCCACCCGGGTCTGTCCCAGCTGTTTCTCCAGCACGATCGAATTGCAGGTCGCATCCTGTTCCAGCGCGGCCACCAGCCGTCGTGCGTGCGATACCACCCACACCTGGCAATGCTCCGTCGCGCGGATGATCAGGCGTGCCAGTGCCGGCAGCAGGTCCGGGTGCAGGCTGGTCTCCGGTTCGTTGAGCACCATCATGGTCGGTGCCCTGGGGCTCAGCAGTGCCGCGACCAGCAGCAGGTAACGCAAGGTACCGTCCGACAACTCTGCTGCCGACAGCGGCCGCAGCAGGCCGTCCTGATGGAATTGCAGGTTGAACAGGCCGCCGGGCACGGCGTCGATGGTCAGGTGCGAGCCGGGAAAGGCGTCGCTGATGGTGTTCCACAGGGCCTGGGCATCGCCGATCTCGATGATGGTCTGCAGGGCAGCGGCAAGGTCGCGGCCGTCGTGGTGCAGCACCGGTGTGCGCGTGCCCAGTTGGGGCCGCCGTGCCGGTGCCTCGCGGTCGGTGCGAAAGTGATCGTAGAAGCGCCAGCCGCGGATGCGCTCGCGCAGGTGCAGCACCTCCGGCGATGAGCGCAGGTTGCCGACCTGGTCGTAGAGGCTGTCGAAATCCGGCGTGTGCTGGGCCAGGACGTCCCACTGCCGGCCTTCGCGGGCGCGGACCATGCCACCCTGGCGATCCACCAGCAGGCTGGCCGGGCGGTAGACAGGGCCTGCCCAGATGCACTCGCGCTTGATCTGCGGGTCGAGGGTGAACCGTGAGGCAATGGGCGCGGGCTTGCCCGGGAGCATGAAGTGGCCGCTGGACGCAGGCAGCCCCAGGCCGATGGCATAACCGAAGTCCTCGTCGGCAAAGCCCAGGCGCAGGCGCTTGGCCTCCTGGCGCGGGCCGCCCTCGACGGCGACCTCGCCACGGCTCATGCGCCGGCTGATGCGTTCCGGCCCGGCCCAGAAGGTCGACTCCAGTCCACCTTCGCCGGCCAGTGCGTTGATCACGCCACCCTGGGCGGTTTCAGCCAGCAGGCGCAGGGCCTTGTACAGGTTGGACTTGCCGCTGCCATTGGGCCCGGTGATGACGTTGAGGCGGCCCAGCGGCAGCACCAGGTGGTTGATCGAGCGGTAGTTGGCGACGGCCAGGGTGGTCAGCATCACGGCGTCCTTGCGTGGGCGGTGGTGCATCAGTATCGCCGATTGACCGGGCGCAAATGAATTGCGTTTGTCGCAAGCGCCGGCACAAACCCTGATCTACGCTAACACTCGCATCTCTGTATCGATCTGGCACATGCAAGGAGCCTGCATGACGGTGTTGCGTACTCTATTGGTCGTCAGCCTGGGTTCGGCATTCGTGCTAACCGGTTGTGGCGAGAAAAACACCGCTGAACTCGAGCTTCGCAGGGTGGGTGTGCAAAAGGTCCAGCCCAGTGACTTTGCGGCGTCCGTGACCCTCACTGGCGATGTCCAGGCGCGGGTGCAGGCGGATCAGTCGTTTCGCGTGGGTGGCAAGATCATTTCCCGCAGCGTCGACGTCGGCGATCACGTGAAAGCCAACCAGGTCCTGGCCCGGCTTGACCCCAAGGACCTGCAGGCCAGTGTCGATTCGGCCAAGGCCGAGGTGTTCGCCGAGCAGGCCCGGGTGACCGAGAGCAGTGTCGCCTTTGTCCGTCAGCAGAAACTGTTGCCCAAGGGTTATACCAGCCAGAGCGAGTACGACTCGGCCCAGGCCGCGCTGCGCAGTAGCCAGAGCGCCTTGAAGGCCGCCCAGGCACAACTGGCCAATGCCCGCGATCAGCTCGCCTACACCGCATTGGTGGCGGACGCCGCCGGGGTCATCACCGAGCGCCAGGCTGAAGTCGGGCAGGTGGTGCAGGCCACCGCGCCGATCTTCACCCTGGCCCATGATGGCGAGCGTGATGCGGTGTTCAATGTCTATGAATCCCTGCTGGTCGCGCCGCCCAGCAGTGAGACCATCATCGTCAGCCTGGTGGATAACCCGAAAATCCAGGCCCAGGGCCATGTGCGTGAAATCACCCCGACCGTCTCGGCCCAGAGCGGCACGGTGCAAGTCAAAGTGGCCTTGCGTGACGTGCCGCCGGGCATGGAGCTGGGGTCGGCCGTCAGTGCCACTGGTCATGCCCAGGGTAAGCCGAGTATCGAGTTGCCCTGGTCAGCGTTGACCAAGGCCCTGCATGAGCCGGCCGTGTGGGTGGTGGGCGAGGGCAACAAGGTCAGCTTGCAACCGGTCCAGGTCAGTCGCTACCTCACCGGCAAAGTCGTCATTGCTGACGGCCTCAAGGGCGGGGAAACCGTGGTGGTGGCGGGCGGGCAGTTGCTCACCCCGGGCATGCGGGTGGAAATCGCGCCGCTCAAGGACAGCGGGGTAGCCCAATGAGAGCCGTCACCCTTGGTCTGTGCAGCGCCCTGTTGCTGATGGGTTGTGAAAAAAAGCCTGAAGAGTCGGAGCCTATCCGCCCGGTACTGACGGTGATCGTCCAGCCGCAGGTACAAGCCGATCTCGGGCGGTTCGCCGGCACTATCCAGGCACGGTACGAGAGCACCCTGGGTTTTCGCGTGGGCGGGCGCATTGCCCGGCGCTGGGTCGATGTCGGTAGCGAGGTGAAGGCGGGCGATGTATTGGCCAGTCTCGATCCGGCCGACCAGCGCAACCAGCTGCGCGCGGCCCAGGGCGACCTGGCCAAGGTCCAGGCGCAATTTATCAATGCCCAGGCCGATGCCCGTCGCCAGCAACAGTTGTTCGATCGCGGCGTCGGCGCCCAGGCGCAACTGGATGAAGCGACGACCAACCTGAAAACCACCGGCGCTGCCCTGGAGCAGGCCCGGGCCGCCGTCAGCCAGGCGCGCGACCAGCTCGGCTACAGCGAACTGCGCACCGACCACGCGGCCGTAGTCACCAACTGGCAGGCCGAAGCGGGGCAGACCATCAATGCCGGCCAGCCGGTGGTCACCCTGGCCCGCCCGGATATCAAGGAGGCGGTGATCGATCTACCCACGTACCTTGCCGAACAGTTGTCCGCCGATTTGAAGTTCGAGGTGGCGTCGCAACTCGATCCAAGTATCAACACCACCGCCACCTTGCGCGAGCTTGAGCCCCAGGCCGACGCTGCCACGCGAACCCGCCGTGCGCGTCTGACGCTGGCCAATACCCCCGAATCCTTTTACCTGGGGACCGCCATCAGCGTCACGCTGACCTCGGCGGTGTCGCCGCGCAGCGAGCTGCCGGCTTCAGCCTTGATCGAAGGGGATGGCCAGCCCCGGGTGTGGGTGGTCGATCCAAAACAGAACACGGTGGCCATCCGCGAGGTGACGCTGCTCGAGCGCACAGCCTCCAGTGTGGTGTTGAGCGCTGGCGTCCAGGCCGGGGAGCGCGTGGTAACAGCCGGTGTGAACAGCCTGAAACCGGGCCAGAAGGTTATCGTCAATGAGGAAGTCCCACGATGAAAGGAAGCTTCAACCTGTCGGAGTGGGCGCTGAAGCACCAATCCTTCGTCTGGTACCTGATGTTCGTCGGCTTGCTGATGGGCGTGTTCTCCTACATGAACCTGGGGCGTGAGGAAGACCCGTCGTTCACCATCAAGACCATGGTCATCCAGACCCGCTGGCCGGGCGCGACCCAGGATGAAACCCTCAACCAGATCACCGACCGCATCGAGAAGAAGCTCGAGGAGCTGGACTCGCTCGACTATGTGAAGAGCTACACCCGGCCCGGAGAGTCGACGGTCTACGTCAACTTGCTGGACACCACGCCAGCCAAGGACATTCCCGAGATCTGGTACCAGGTGCGCAAGAAGATCGCGGACATTCGCGGCCAGTTTCCCCAGGGCATCCAGGGCCCGGGGTTCAACGACGAATTCGGTGACGTCTACGGCTCGATCTACGCCTTCACCGCCGACGGCCTGACCATGCGCCAGTTGCGCGACTACGTCGAGCAGGTGCGTGCCGAGATCCGCGAAGTGCCGGGCCTGGGCAAGGTCGAGATGATCGGCACCCAGGACGAAGTGCTGTACCTGAACTTCTCCACCCGCAAGCTGGCCTCGTTCGGCATCGATCAGCGACAGGTGTTGCAGGCCCTGCAAAGCCAGAACGCGGTCACCCCGGCCGGGGTGATCGAAGCCGGGCCCGAGCGTGTGTCGGTGCGCACGACGGGCCAGTTCGCCTCGGAGAAAGACCTGGAGACGGTCAACCTGCGCATCAACGACCGCTTCTTCCGCCTGGCGGATATTGCCGATATCGAACGCGGCTATGTCGATCCACCCTCGCCGCAGTTCCGCTACAACGGCCAGCCCGCCATCGGCCTGGGCATCGGCATGAAGGCCGGTGGCAACATCCAGGTGTTCGGTGCCGACCTGCACAAGATGATGGACCGGGTGATCAGCGAGCTGCCGGTGGGCGTCGGCGTGCATACCGTCTCCGACCAGGCGGTGGTGGTGGAAGAGGCCGTCGGTGGCTTCACCAGCGCCTTGTTCGAAGCCGTGATCATCGTGTTGGCGGTGAGTTTCGTCAGCCTGGGGATTCGCGCCGGGCTGGTGGTGGCCTGTTCGATTCCGCTGGTGCTGGCCGTGGTGTTCATCTTCATGGAGTACAGCGGCATCACCATGCAGCGGATCTCCCTGGGCGCCTTGATCATTGCCCTGGGGCTGTTGGTGGACGATGCGATGATCACCGTGGAGGTGATGGTGACGCGCCTGGAAATGGGCGAGACCAAGGAACAGGCGGCGACCTTCGCCTACACCTCGACCGCCTTCCCGATGCTCACCGGCACCCTGGTGACCGTGGCCGGCTTCATGCCGATCGGCCTGAATGCCAGCTCGGCGGGGGAATACACCTACACCCTGTTTGCAGTGATCGCCGCCGCCTTGCTGGTGTCCTGGGTGGTGGCGGTGATGTTTGCGCCGGTGCTGGGCGTGCACATCCTCAGTACCAAGGTCAAACCGCACAGTGAAGAAGCCGGCCCCGTCGGCAAGGTGTTCGAGCACAGCTTGTTGTGGTGCATACGCCACCGCTGGCTGACCATCATCGGCACCATTTTGCTGTTCGTGCTGGCGTTGTTCTGCATGCGCTTTGTGCAGAACCAGTTCTTCCCTTCTTCGGACCGTCCCGAGATCCTCGTCGATCTCAACCTGCCGCAGAACGCTTCGATCGAGGAAACCCGCAAGGCGGTGGACCGGCTGGAGGCCACGCTCAAGGGCGATCCGGACATCGTGCGCTGGAGCAGCTACATCGGCCAGGGCGCGATCCGCTTCTACCTGCCACTGGACCAGCAGTTGCAGAACCCGTACTACGCCCAGCTGGTGATCGTCAGCAAGGGGTTCAAGGAGCGTGAAGGACTGATCAAACGCTTGAAACAGCGTTTGCGCGAAGACTTCGTCGGTATCGGCACCAACGTGCAGTCGCTGGAAATGGGTCCGCCGGTGGGGCTGCCGATCCAGTACCGGATGATGGGCCCGGATATCGACCAGGTGCGCAAACATGCCATCGCCCTGGCGGCCCTGCTCGACAGCAATGACCACGTCGGCCAGATGATCTACGACTGGAACGAGCCGGGCAAAGTGTTGCGGGTCGAGATCGCCCAGGACAAGGCACGTCAGCTTGGCCTGTCGTCCGAGGACGTGGCCAACGTGATGAACAGCATCGTCAGCGGCACGCAGATCACCCAGGTGAACGACTACATCTACCTGATCAATGTGGTCGCCCGCGCCGAAGACAGTGAGCGCAGCTCGCCGCAGACCCTGCAGAACCTGCAGATCGTCACGCCCAACGGCACTTCGATCCCGCTGCTGGCCTTCGCCACCGTGCGCTATGAGCTGGAGCAGCCGCTGGTCTGGCGTCGTGACCGCAAGCCGACCATCACCATCAAGGCCGCCGTGCGGGGTGACATCCAGCCGACCGATCTGGTCCATGAGCTCGAACCGCAAATCAACGACTTCATCAGCAAGCTGCCGGTGGGTTACACCGTCGAAACCGGCGGTACCGTGGAAGCCAGCGGCAAGGCCCAGGGCCCGATCGCCAAGGTCATACCGCTGATGCTGTTCCTGATGGGCACCTTCCTGATGATCCAGCTGCACAGTGTGCAGAAGCTGTTCCTGGTGGCCAGCGTGGCACCACTGGGTCTGATCGGCGTGGTCCTGGCCCTGGTGCCGACAGGGACGCCCATGGGCTTCGTGGCAATCCTCGGGATCCTGGCGCTGATCGGCATCATCATCCGCAACTCGGTGATCCTGGTGACCCAGATCCACGAGTACGAGGAGCAAGGGTTGTCGCCTTGGGCGGCGGTGCTGGAAGCCACCAACCATCGCCGCCGGCCGATCCTGCTGACCGCGGCGGCGGCGAGCCTGGGGATGATCCCGATCGCCCGGGAAGTGTTCTGGGGGCCGATGGCCTACGCCATGATCGGCGGCATCATCATCGCCACCTTGCTGACCCTGTTGTTCCTGCCGGCGCTGTATGTGGCCTGGTACAAGATCAGGGAGGCTTGATGAGCCATCGCTGGGCAAGCCCGCTCCTACAGGGATCATGCAGGCCCTGTGGGAGCGGGCTTGCCCCGCGATGCTTTTCAACACCATAAAAAAACCGGCGCACCAGGCGCCGGTTTTTCATTTGCCGCGTCGACTCAGAGCCCGTCGAGCAGCGCCTTGTTACGCACAGCACCCTTGTCGGCACTGGTCGCCAGCAAGGCATAGGCCTTGAGCGCGGTGGTCACCTTGCGTGGGCGGGCTTCGACCGGCTTCCAGCCTTTCTTGTCCTGTTCCACACGGCGTGCCGCCAGCTCTTCGTCGCTGACCAAGAGGTTGATCGAACGGTTGGGGATGTCGATCAGCACCTTGTCGCCGTCCTGCACCAGGCCGATGGCGCCACCGGCGGCGGCTTCCGGCGAAGCGTGGCCGATAGACAGACCCGAGGTGCCGCCGGAGAAGCGACCGTCGGTGAGCAGGGCGCAGGCTTTGCCCAGGCCCTTGGACTTCAGGTAGGAGGTCGGGTAGAGCATCTCTTGCATGCCCGGGCCGCCTTTCGGACCTTCGTAGCGGATGATGACGATGTCACCTTCCTTCACTTCGTCGGCGAGGATGCCGCGCACCGCGCTGTCCTGGCTTTCGAAGATCTTGGCGTTGCCTTCGAACACATGGATCGACTCGTCGACGCCGGCGGTTTTCACCACGCAGCCGTCCAGGGCGATGTTGCCGTAGAGCACGGCCAGGCCGCCTTCTTGCGAGTAGGCGTGTTCGACACTGCGGATGCAGCCGTTTTCACGGTCGGCGTCCAGGGTGTCCCAACGGGTCGACTGGCTGAACGCGGTCTGGGTCGGGATGCCGGCCGGGCCTGCCTTGAAGAAGGTGTGCACGGCTTCGTCGTCGGTCTGGGTGATGTCCCACTTGGCGATGGCTTCTTCCAGGCTGCGGCTGTGCACGGTCGGCAGGCTGGTGTGCAGCAGGCCGCCACGGGCCAGCTCACCGAGGATGCTGATGATGCCACCGGCGCGGTGCACGTCTTCCATGTGGTACTTCTGGATGTTCGGCGCCACCTTGCACAGCTGCGGCACTTTGCGCGACAGGCGATCGATGTCGCGCAGGTCGAAGTCCACCTCGGCTTCCTGGGCCGCGGCCAGCAGGTGCAGGATGGTGTTGGTCGAGCCGCCCATGGCGATGTCCAGGGTCATGGCGTTCTCGAACGCCTGGAAGCTGGCGATGTTGCGCGGCAGTACCGACTGGTCGTTCTCGCCGTAGTAGCGCTTGCACAGCTCGACGATGGTGCGGCCGGCGGTGAGGAACAACTGCTCGCGATCGCTGTGGGTAGCCAGGGTCGAACCGTTGCCCGGCAGGGCCAGGCCCAGGGCTTCGGTCAGGCAGTTCATCGAGTTGGCGGTGAACATGCCGGAGCAGGAACCGCAGGTCGGGCAGGCGCTGCGCTCGTACTCGGCGACTTTCTCGTCGGAGGCGCTGGAGTCGGCGGCGATGACCATGGCGTCGACCAGGTCCAGGCCGTGGTTGGCCAGCTTGGTCTTGCCGGCTTCCATCGGGCCGCCGGAGACGAAGATCACCGGGATGTTCAGGCGCAGGGCGGCCATCAGCATGCCGGGGGTGATCTTGTCGCAGTTGGAGATGCAGACAATGGCGTCGGCGCAGTGGGCGTTGACCATGTACTCGACCGAGTCGGCGATGATCTCGCGGCTCGGCAGCGAATAGAGCATGCCGTCATGGCCCATGGCGATGCCGTCGTCGACCGCGATGGTGTTGAATTCCTTGGCCACGCCACCGGCGCGTTCGATCTCGCGGGCGACCAGCTGGCCCAGGTCCTTCAGGTGCACATGCCCCGGGACGAACTGGGTGAAGGAGTTGGCGATGGCGATGATCGGTTTCTTGAAGTCGTCGTCCTTCATCCCGGTGGCGCGCCACAGGGCTCGAGCGCCGGCCATGTTGCGGCCGTGGGTGGACGTTTTAGAGCGGTAATCAGGCATGAAGCACTCCTGGCGGCTAATCAGGTAACAAAAAGGGACGTGAGCTTCTCTTGTCCTTTGCACCGAAGGCAGGTGGCCGCTGGTACGGATGAAGCCGAGGACGCCGCGGGATCGCCGTGCGCTCGGCCAGAGCTCATAAACCCGCCGGGGATGACTGGCGATGAATAGCCCGATTCTACACCGCTGGAGCTTTGAGGGAATGGCGTTGTGGATAATTGGCTGGTGAGTAGGAGCGGCGGTGCGACGACTCGACTTGACCCGCGATTGCGTTACGTCAGGCAAATCGCAATCGCGGGGCAAGCCCGCTCCCACCGGGAGTGTTTAAAGCGGTCGATCAGCTGTTGGGCAGCAGGCGGCAGGTGATGCTCTTGATGTAGCGCGTCTCCGGGATCGCCGGGTGCACCGGGTGATCCGGGCCCTGGCCGCCGCGTTCGAGCAGCTGGATATTGCGGTCCAGGTGACGGGCGCTGGTCAGCAGGATGTTCTGCAGGTCGTCTTCGGGCAGGTGCATCGAGCACGAGGCGCTGACCAGGATGCCGTCCTTGCTCAGCAGGCGCATGGCCTGTTCGTTCAGGCGGCGGTAGGCGCCTTCGCCGTTCTTCAGGTCTTTCTTGCGCTTGATGAAGGCGGGCGGGTCGGCCACGATCACGTCGAAACGCTCTTCGGCGGCCTTGAGCTCGCGCAGGGCTTCGAACACGTCGCCTTCGATGCAGGTGACCTTCTCGGCAATGCCGTTGAGCCCGGCGTTACGCTCGACGCCGTCCAGGGCAAAGCCCGAGGCGTCGACGCAGAACACTTCGCTGGCACCGAAGGCGCCGGCCTGCACGCCCCAACCGCCGATGTAGCTGAACAGGTCGAGGACACGCTTGCCCTTGACGTAGGGGGCCAGGCGCGCGCGGTTCATGCGGTGGTCGTAGAACCAGCCGGTCTTCTGGCCTTCCATCACCGGCGCTTCGAACTTCACGCCGTTCTCTTCCAGGGCGACCCACTCCGGCACCAGGCCGAATACGGTTTCGACGTAGCGACCCAGGCCTTCGGCATCGCGGGCGGCCGAGTCGTTCTTGAACAGGATACCGGTCGGCTTGAGCACCTGGACCAGGGCGGCAATCACCTCGTCCTTGTGCGCTTCCATGGTCGCCGAGGCCAGCTGGACCACCAGGATGTCGCCGAAACGGTCGACTACCAGGCCTGGCAGCAGGTCGGAGTCGCCGTACACCAGGCGGTAGAACGGCTTGTCGAACAGGCGCTCGCGCAGCGACAGGGCGACGTTCAGGCGGTGCACCAGCAGCGACTTGTCCAGGGCCAGCTTGCTGTCGCGCGACAGCAGGCGGGCGCAGATCAGGTTGTTCGGGCTCATGGCGACGATGCCCAGGGCCTTGCCGCCTGCGGTCTCCAGTACCGCCTGGTTGCCGGCCTTGAAGCCATGCAGCGGGGTCGCGGCGACGTCGATTTCGTTGCTGTAGACCCACAGGTGGCCGGCGCGCAGGCGGCGGTCGGCATTGGCTTTGAGACGAAGGCTGGGCAGGGACATGACGTCGCTCCGGGAAAAAAGAGCGGGATTATAGCGCGTCGACCGGGCGCCCGGCTCGGTCGACGACAAATAGCCGGTTCCGCCCTCGGTGGTTGGATCCCAAACCGCTCAAGAGGTTAGAATCGCCCCTCAGTCCCGAGTGTGTACTTATGTCCCAGGAACTCTCCGCCGAACAGATCCAGCAAGCCTTGCAAGGCATCAGTGTGCCGCCGCAGCCGCAGATCATGGTTGATCTGCAGTTCGAGCAATACATGCCCGACCCTGACCTGGAGGTGATCGCCAAGCTGATTTCCCAGGACCCGGGGCTGTCCGGCGCCTTGCTCAAGCTGGTCAATTCGCCCTATTACGGGCTGAGCAACAAGATTGCCTCGATCCAGCGCGCGGTGAACCTGCTCGGCAGCCGTTCGATCATCAACCTGATCAACGCCCAGTCGATCAAGGGCGAGATGAGCGACGACACCATCGTCACCCTCAACCGTTTCTGGGATACCGCCCAGGACGTGGCCATGACCTGCCTGACCCTGGCCAAGCGCATCGGCTCCCAGGCGGTGGATGAAGCCTACGCCCTGGGGCTGTTCCACGATTGCGGCGTGCCCTTGATGCTCAAGCGCTTTCCCGACTACATGAGCGTGCTCGAGGATGCCTACGCCAGTGCCGGTGCCAACCAGCGGGTGGTGGACACCGAGAACCAGGTGTTCAACACCAACCACGCGGTGGTCGGCTACTACACCGCCAAGTCCTGGCGCCTGCCCGAGCACCTGAGCAGTGCCATCGCCAACCACCACAACGCCCTGGCGGTGTTCAGCGATGACTCGGCGCGCAACAGCCAGTTGAAGAACCTGCTGGCGATCCTGAAGATGGCCGAGCACATCTGCGCCTCCTACCGGGTGCTGGGCAACCAGGGCGTGGACCACGAATGGAATACCGTCGGGCACCTGGTGCTCGACTATGTCGGGCTTTCCGAGTACGACTTCGAGAACCTCAAACAGACCATTCGCGAGCTGGGCGGTCACTGATCCATGCCGGAACTCCCCGAAGTCGAAACCACCCGGCGCGGTATTGCGCCTTACCTGGAAGGCCAGCGGGTCAGCCGGGTGATCGTCCGTGACCGGCGCCTGCGCTGGCCTATCCCTGAAGACCTGGACAT
This sequence comes from Pseudomonas sp. BJa5, assembly GCF_030272875.2. Taxonomy (NCBI): domain Bacteria; kingdom Pseudomonadati; phylum Pseudomonadota; class Gammaproteobacteria; order Pseudomonadales; family Pseudomonadaceae; genus Pseudomonas; species Pseudomonas sp. BJa5. Next base: position 14,124 of record NZ_JALRNG020000004.1, on the reverse strand, counting down.
CCGCCTGTCCGGCCAGCGTTTCGTCTCGGTCGAGCGGCGGGCCAAGTACCTGCTGCTCAACGCCGAGGTCGGCACCCTGATCAGCCACCTGGGGATGTCCGGCAACCTGCGCCTGATCGAGATCGGCTTGCCGGCGGCCAAGCACGAGCATGTGGATATCGAGCTGGAGTCGGGCCTGGCCCTGCGCTACACCGACCCGCGCCGTTTCGGCGCGATGCTCTGGAGCCTGGACCCGCTCAACCATGAGCTGCTGATCAAGCTCGGCCCGGAGCCGCTGACCGACCTGTTCGACGGCGAGCGCCTGTTCCAGCTGTCGCGGGGCAAGTCCATGGCGGTCAAGCCGTTCATCATGGACAACGCGGTGGTGGTCGGGGTCGGCAACATCTATGCGACCGAAGCGCTGTTCGCCGCCGGCATCGACCCGCGCCGCGAAGCCGGGGGCATTTCCCGGGCGCGCTACCTGAAGCTGGCGATCGAGATCAAACGTATCCTGGCCTGCGCCATCGAGCGCGGCGGCACCACCTTGCGCGACTTCATCGGCGGCGATGGGCAGCCGGGCTACTTCCAGCAAGAACTGTTCGTGTACGGGCGGGGAGAAGAACCCTGCAAGGTTTGCGGCAGCATCCTGCGCGAGGTCAAGCTGGGCCAGCGCGCCAGCGTCTACTGCCCGCGCTGCCAGAAGTGAAGGGGCTCAGCGCGGACTGAGCACGGCGGACTCGCCGACACCGCGCGGGTCGCTGGCGGCTTCCAGGGTGTTGGCCGACTTGTTCCAGTACAGCACCTGCTGGTTGCCGTAGCTCCGACCCAGGTCTTTGAGCTGGTAGCCACGCGCCTGCAATGCCCGTTGTTGTGTCGGGGTGAAGGCGCCGGGTTCATGCTCGACCACGTCCGGCAGGTACTGGTGGTGATAGCGCGGCACGGCGGGCCAGTTGGCCACCGGCTTGCCTTCCAGGAATCCCATCATCGACAGCAGCACCATGCTCGGGATGCGGCTGCCGCCCGGGGTGCCGAAGGCGGCGAACTGGGTGGGGCTCTCGATAAAGCTCGGGCTCATGCTCGACAGCGGGCGCTTGCCGGCGGCCACGGCATTGGCCTGGCTGCCGGCCAGGCCGTAGCTGTTGCTGCCACGGGGATCGGCGGCGAAGTCGTCCATTTCGTTGTTCAGCACCACACCCGTACCCGGCGCGCTGAAGGCAGCGCCGAACGGCAGGTTGACCGACAGCGTCGCGGCCACGGCATTGCCCTGGGCATCGATCACGGCAAAGTGGGTGGTGTGGTCGCCTTCGCGCCAGGCCGGGGCGGGCGGTAGGCTGCTGCTCGGGGTGGCCTGGTGCACATCGATGCTGGCGGTCAGGCTGTTCAGGTACGGGCGCGACAGCAACTGTGCCAGCGGGTTGGCGACGTAGTCCGGGTCGCCCAGCAGGCCACGGTCGCGGTAGGCCCGGCGCAGGACTTCCAGCACGTAGTGGCTGCGCTGCACTGGCTCGGCGCTCTGCCAGGGCAGGCGCTGGAGCATGGCCAGGCTCTGGGCCAGGGCCACGCCGCCGGCTGAGGGCGGCGGGGCGCTGATCAGTTCGCGCTGGTCGGCCAGTTGATAACGCAGCGGCTCGCGCTTGGCGGTGCGGTAGTTGGCGAGGTCGTCCAGGCTCCAGAGGCCGCCTGCGGCCTGGACGCCATTGACCATGGCCTGGGCGGTCGGGCCGCTATAAAAGCCATCACGGCCCTGGCTGGCCAGGCGTTCGAGGGTGACGGCCAGCTCCGGCTGGCGAATCGTGGCACCCAGGGCCGGCACCTCGTTGTTGCGCAGGAACAGGCGGGCGCTTTCCGCATCGTCGCGCAGGGCGCTCAGGCGCATCTGTGCCCGGTCGCGGTAGATGCGGTCGACGGCAAACCCCTGGTTGGCCAGGCGAATGGCCGGGGCCAGGGTGTTTTTCAGCGGCAGCTTGCCGTACTGCGCGGCAAGGTCCGCCAGTGCGGCCGGCAGCCCGGGGATCGCTGCGGCCAGCGGGCCGTTGATCGACAGGCCCGGCTGGACCTTGCCGTCCTTGAGGTACATGGCTTCGCTGGCCTTGCCTGGCGCCCGCTCGCGGGCGTCGAGGAAGGCATAGCGCGGCGAATCGCCCGCTTCACGCAGCAGGAAGAAACCGCCGCCGCCCAGGCCCGAACCATAGGGCTCGACCACCGCCAGCGCGGCGCTGACAGCAATGGCGGCGTCGAAGGCGTTGCCGCCTTGTTCGAGGATTTCGCGGGCCGCAGCGGTGGCCTGGGCGTGGGGGCTGGCGATCGCCGCCTGGCCCGGCCCTTGTGCCTGGGCACAAGCCGCCGCTGACGCGAGCAGCGCGCCAAGCAGCAGCGAGGTCAGGCGGGCGACCCGCCGCATCAGGCCTTGCCGGTGATACGGCGGTATTTTTCCATCAACTCGTCGTGAGTCTCGGGGTGCGCTTCATCCAGGGGGATGCAGTCGACCGGGCAGACCTGCTGGCATTGCGGCTCGTCATAGTGGCCGACGCACTGGGTGCACAGGTTCGGGTCGATCACGTAGATCTCTTCGCCCTGGGAAATAGCGGCGTTCGGGCACTCGGGTTCGCAGACGTCGCAGTTGATGCAATCGTCGGTGATGATCAGGGACATGGGGACTCCGGCCAGGGGACTTGACCCTGGCATTTGAAAACCGATGGGCATAATTGTGCCGCATTAGCGCCCGCAGTGCACGCGGGCGCGGTCGTCAAATCGTCGATGTCACTTCTTGAAGCGCTCGGTCAGGGCGTCGGCCACCACCGGATGGACGAACTTGGTGATGTCGCCACCCAGTGCCGCGATTTCCCGGACCAGGGTCGAGGAAATGAACGAATAGCGTTCCGAAGGGGTCAGGAACAGGCTTTCGACGTCGGGTGCGAGCTGACGGTTCATGTTCGCCAGCTGGAATTCGTACTCGAAATCGGAAACCGCCCGCAGGCCGCGCAGGAATACATTGGCCTGCTGTTCCTTGGCGAAGTGCGCCAGCAACGAGGAAAAGCCGATGACCTCGACATTGGGCAGGTGCTTGGTGACCTCACGAGCCAGTTCCACCCGTTGTTCCAGCGGGAACAGCGGGTTTTTCTTCGGGCTGGCGGCAACCGCAATGATCACCTGGTCGAACAGCCGCGAGGCACGCTCGACCAGATCGCCATGGCCCTTGGTAATAGGGTCGAAAGTACCTGGGTACAACACTCGGTTCATCGCGTCGTCCTGGCAGGAGTGCGTTGGGGAGTCGGATGGTATCGCAGCAGTGGCGGTCGGCCAAGTCGCCCGCGCATGCTGAAGGCACTATAGACAGTGTGCCCAATTGTTGTCATCTACTGGAAACCAGCCGTTCGATCAGGCCATCGCTGAGCCTTGCGGCAAGGCCGTACACCGATAACTGCGGGTTGGCACCGATGCTGGTGGGAAACAATGAGCCGTCGTGGATCGACAGGTTTTCCAGTTGATGGTGGCGTCCCAGGCTGTCGCAGACCGCCTGGCGCGGGTCTTCGCCCATGGCGCAGCCACCCATGACATGGGCGCTGCCCAGGCGGGTGCGGAACAGTTCCAGGCTCAGGCCGTCGATCATCTGCCTGGCCTCGGCCAGGGTTTTCACGTAGCGACCGTCGCTGTGCAGCGGCAGTACCGCTTCGGCGCCGGCGGCGAACTGGATTTCGGCCATGCTGTGGAAGGCGCGGCGTACGCCCTGCCAGACATAGGTCGAAACCGGGTAGTCGAGCACCGGCGAGCCGTCGCCACGCAGTTGCACCTGGCCGCCGGTGCTGTCCGGGTGAAAGCCGTCGCGCAGCAGGGCGAGAATCACATGGGTATGGGGCAGTTGCTCCATGCGCAGGGCGTTGTCGCTACCGAAACCACCGAGCAGGGTAGCGGCCAGCGCCGGTTGCAGGGGCGGTACTTCGAGTTTGTAGCCGATCGGGCCGGTGACGCCGTCGCGCCACTGGAAGTGGTCGGAGTAGATCGACTGCGGGGCGCCGTAGAACGGGTTGACCTTGTCCTTGAACAGCCCGGCGCTGAAGTTCACCAGGTGCAGGAAGGTCCGTTTGCCCAGGCGTTCGTGAGGGTCGGGTGCGTCGGAGCGCAGCAGCAGGGCGGGGCTGTTGATGCCGCCGCCGGCGAGCACGTAATGCCGTGCCTTGACCTGGATGGTGCGCCCGGTGGGGTTCACGCAGCGCTCGTCCATGGCCTGGCACTGCAGGCTGCTGATGCGTTCGCCGTCATGGACCAGCCGCTCGGCACGGGCCAGATAGAGCAGTTCGCCGCCTTTTTCCAGGGTGGCGGGAATGGTGGTCACCAGCATCGACTGCTTGGCATTGACCGCGCAGCCCATGCCGCAGTAGCCCAGGTTCCAGCAGCCGCGCACGTTGCGAGGAATCACCTTCCAGCTGTAGTCGAGGGCCTCGCAGCCGCGCTTGAGTGCTTCATTGTTGGCGTTGGGCGGCATGATCCAGGGGGCGATGCCCAGGCGCTGTTCCATGCGCTCGAACCAGGGCGCCAGGTCGGCGCTGCCCAGGCCCTTGACCCCGTGCTCGCTGGCCCAGTGCTGCAGGGTCGGCTCGGGGGTGCGAAAACTCGAGGTCCAGTTGATCAGGGTGGTGCCGCCCACCGCGCGGCCCTGGAGGATGGTGATGGCGCCATCCTTGCTCATGCGGCCGATGCCTTCCTGGTACAGGCTGGCGTAGGCCTCATCTTCCAGCAGGTGGAAATCGCTGCTGGTCTTGAGCGGACCTTCTTCGATCAGCAGCACCTTGAAGCCGGCGGCGCTGAGCAGTTCTGCCGTTGTGGCGCCGCCGGCGCCGCTGCCGATGATGGCGATATCGGTTTCCAGGGTCAGGTCCTGGTCCAGGCGTGAGGCGTCGCGGGCTTTCCAGCCGCGGGCTAGGCCTTCGCGAAACGGGTCGGGTACGGGCATCTTCAGCCTCTTGTATTTATGTCGGGGTCAGACTTTGGGTGGGCCGGGGTAGCCGCACTGGGCCCAGGATTCGGGCATCTCGTACCAGGCCATCTGCAGCAGTTGCAGCAAGGAGGCATGGCCCATGCGCAGCAGGTTCAGCGAGCTGTGCTCCCAGCGCCGCAGAAAGGCCTGGACCTGCTCGCTGCTGGCGCCCTCCCAGTTGCCCCAGATACCGGTCAAGGGGCCGCGGGTTACCGCCAGGGCCAGCACATCGAACAGCTGCCGGGTCAGCTTGAGCATGGCGGGCGACAGGCTGGCGAGCTTGTAGTCCAGGCGCTGCAGCAGTGCTTCTCGGTTTTCGGCGGCGGCGGTGCCGGCGAGGATCACCGGTATCAGCGCCTGGAGGATCGGCAGATCGCCCTCGCGCAGGGTCATGAACCCCCTGGCGGGTGACTGCGCCGAGCAGCCGCTGAGGCTCGCACCCAGTCCGGCGGTGGCCAGGAAGGCGCTGGCGCCAAGGCTGAACTTGAGCAGCCCGCGGCGGCTCAGGGCGGGTGTTGCGGGCAGGCTTGTGGTCATTGTTGGAGTGCCTGGTTGTGGGGCTAGCGAATGAAGAGTTTGTACACCAGCTTGAGCAGCGACTTGCCGTAGGGCGGGTAGATCATCCGGGCGGCGTTGAAGCGCTGCTTGGCGAACACTGCCTTGGCCTTGCTGAAGGTCAGGAAGCCCTCGTGGCCGTGGTAATGGCCCATCCCTGAAGGACCGACGCCGCCGAAGGGCAGGTCGTCCTGGGCCACATGCAGCAAAGTGTCGTTGAGGCAGACGCCGCCGGAGTGGGTCTGCTCCAGCACCTTGTGCTGCTCGGCGCGGTCGTAGCCGAAGTAGTAGAGCGCCAGGGGCCGTGGGCGCTGGTTGATATAGGCAAACGCCTCGTCGAGGTGGTCGTAGGGCACCAGTGGCAACAGCGGACCGAAGATTTCGTCTTGCATCACGCGCATCTGGTCGTTGACCTGCAGCAGCAGGTGCGGCGGCAGGCGGCGGCCCTGGCGCGCTTCCCGGGGGTACAGGTCGATGATCCTGGCGCCCTTGTCGCGGGCATCGGCCAGGTAGCCTTCCAGGCGCGCCAGGTGGCGCGGATTGATGATCGCGCTGTAGTCCGGGTTGTCCGAAAGGGTCGGGTAGAAGCGATGCACGGCGCTCTGGTAGGCGTCGGCGAAGTCGTCCAGGCGCTCGCGGGGCACCAGTACATAGTCGGGCGCCACACAGGTCTGCCCGGCATTGAGGGTCTTGCCGAAGGCGATGCGTTCGGCGGCGTCGGCCAGGGGTACGCTGGCCGAGACAATGGCGGGGGATTTGCCGCCCAGCTCCAGGGTCACGGGTGTCAGGTTCTGCGCCGCTGCCTGCATCACATGCCGGCCGACGCTGGTGGCGCCGGTGAACAGCAGGTGGTCGAACGGCAGGCGCGAGAAGGCCTCACCGACGTCAGCCTCGCCGAGGGCCACGCTGACCAGGTCTTCGGGGAACACCGAGGCCAGCAGTTGCTTGAGCAGCAGGCTGGTGGCCGGCGTCGCCTCGCTGAGCTTGAGCATGACCCGGTTGCCGGCGGCCAGGGCGCCGGTCAACGGGCCAATGGCGAGGAACAGCGGGTAGTTCCACGGCACGATGATCCCGACCACCCCCAGGGGCTGGTACAGCACCTTGGCGCTGGCCGGCTGGAAGGCCAGGCCGACCTTGCGCTTTGAGGCTTTCATCCACTGCTTCAGGTGCCGCTCGGCATGCTGCAGGCCCTGCACGCTGGGCATCAGTTCGGCCAGGCGGGTTTCGTCGGCGCTGCGGCCGCTGAAGTCTTCGCTGATGGCTTTGATCAGGTCGTCCTGGCGACTGACCAGCAGCTGGCGCAGGTTTTTGAGCCATTGCAGGCGCTGCGCCGCGGGCGGCATTGGATTGCCGGCAAAGGCCTGGCGCTGGGCGCTGAACTGCCCGGCAAGGTCATCAAGGGCGGTGGGAGGCAAAAGACGAGCAGCATCGGCGGACATGCGAAACTCCACGGCGGGTTTTTCTAGAGCTTATACTCTAATCTTGTCCTTGTGCGACCCTTTTTTGACGACGGGCAGGTCCATCCGCTTTCCGATAACCGTAAGATGGACCTATTCATTCAAGCTCGACATCCGGAACCGATCATGGCCCCGCGTATCAAGACCCGCGAGCGCATCGTGCAGAACAGCCTGGAGCTGTTCAACCAGCAGGGCGAGCGCAGTGTCAGTACCAACCACATCGCCGCCCACATGGAGATTTCCCCGGGCAACCTGTACTACCACTTCGCCAACAAGCAGGAAATCATCGCCGTGCTCTTCACCCAGTACGAAGAGCTGGTGGAAAGCTTCCTGCGCCCGCCCCAGGGGCGGCTGTCGACCGTCGAAGACAAGCGCTTCTACCTCAAGGAGCTGCTGGCGGCGATGTGGAACTACCGTTTCCTGCACCGCGACCTCGAGCACCTGCTCGACAGCGACAAGGAACTGGCCGCCCGCTACCGGCGTTTTTCCCAGCGCTGCCTGATCCAGGGCCAGGCCATCTATAGAGGCTTCGTCGAAGCGGACATCGTGCAGATGGACGCCGTGCAGATCGAGTCGCTGACCCTCAATGCCTGGATCGTGCTGACCTCCTGGGTGCGTTTTCTGTGCACCACCCGGGAAAATTCGGCGCACCTGAGTGAGGATGCCATCAAGCGGGGTATCTACCAGGTACTGGTGCTGGAGCTCGGCTTTGTCACGCCCAAGGCCCGCCCGGCGGTGGATGCCTTGTGCCAGGAATTCTACGTTTCGCTCAACCAGGCGCTGGAGCAATAACGCCCAGGCCCGACCCGTTCAACCGTTCAGGAGACTGTCATGCCCGTCGCGCAACTGATCACCGCCCAGCAACTGGCCGAGCGCCTGGAGGCGCCGGCGCTGGTGATTCTCGATTGTCGTTTTGCCCTGGAAGATCTGGATTATGGCCAGCGCAGCTATGCCGGGGGGCATATCGCCGGTGCGCACTTTGCCGACCTTGAGCGTGACCTCAGTGGCCCGATCACCAAGGGTGTGACCGGGCGCCATCCGCTGCCGGACCCGCAGCGACTGGTGGAAAAGCTGCGCAGCTGGGGCATCGACAATGACAGCGAAGTGGTGCTGTACGACGATGGCCCGGGTGCCTTTGCCGCCCGTGCCTGGTGGTTGCTGGCCTGGCTGGGCAAGCGCAGCGGCGTCGCCATTCTCGATGGTGGCCTGAAAGCCTGGCACGCGGCCGGGCTGCCGCTGAGCCTGGACCCACCGCTCAAGCGCGAAGGCTCGTTCAGCGGCGAGCCGGACATGAAACTGGTGATCGGCGCCGAGCAATTGGCCAAACGCCTGGGCCAACCGGAGCTGACCCTGATCGACGCACGCGGCTTGCCGCGATTTCGCGGTGAAGTGGAGCCGATCGACCCGGTGGCCGGGCATATCCCGGGCGCGCAGTGCGCGGCCTTTACCGACAACCTGGGGGCCGACGGGCGGTTTCTGCCGGCCGACCAGCTCAAGCAGCGGTTCGCCGGGCAACTGGGCAAGCGCCCGCCTGAACAACTGGTCGCTTACTGTGGCTCCGGGGTGACGGCCTGCCACAACCTCTTCGCCCTGTCGCTGGCAGGTTATCCCCTGGGCACGCTGTATGCGGGTTCGTGGAGCGAGTGGATCACCAACCCGCAGCGCCAGGTGGCCACCGGCGACTGACGTGTGGGAGCGGGCTTGCCCCGCGATTGCGTGGCAGCAGGCCTATTGCATCGCGAGGCAAGCTCGCTCCTACAGATACCCCGCCAACCACTGCGGAATGCGCCGCTCCAGGTAATAGCCGGGGTTGTGCAGGCTGCCATCGACAAAGCCGACATGGCCACCGCGGGTATGCAGTTCAAAGGTGGTGTCCACGGCCAGTTCGCTGGCCGCCGGCAGACTGTGGCTGAACACGAAGGGATCATCGCTGGAGTGGATGATCAGTGTCGGCGTGCGGTTCTCACCGAGAAAATAGCGGCTCGATGCCCGGCGGTAGTAATCCTTGGCGTCGGCGAAGCCATTGAGCGGCGCGGTCACCCGGCCGTCGAAGTCCCAGAAGGTACGCAGGTTCTCCAGCGGCCCGAGCCGCTCCAGCGCCGCCAGCCCCTCATGCTGCCCGTGATGCAGGAAATGCCGTTGCTTGTCCTTCACGTACGTCAGCATTTCGCGCATGAAGTGCGCCTGGTAGACCCGTGAAAAACCAAGGCCGATGCGGTCGGCGCACTGGTCCAGGCGAAAGGGCACCGACACCGCCACCGCAGCCTGCAACTGGCTTGCCGAGCCGACTTCCCCCAGGTGCTTGAGCAGCACGTTGCCCCCCAGCGAGTAACCCACGGCATACAGCGGCGCCTGCGGACGGCTGGCGCGCAGATGAGCGATGGCTTCGGCCAGGTCTTCACTGGCGCCGGAGTGGTAGCTGCGCGCCAGCAGGTTCGGCTCGCCCGAGCAGCCACGCCAGTTCAGCGCCACGCTGGCCCAGCCGCGGCTTGCCACCGCTTGCTGCAAGCCCAGGACATAGGGTGAGCTGGACGACCCGGTCAGGCCATGGAGCACCAGCACCAGCGGGGTGGCGGCTTCGTAAGGGCCATGCCAGTCGAGGTCGAGGAAGTCGCCATCGGCCAGCCACAGGCGCTCACGCTGGCGGTCCAGGTGGGTCAGCTTGCGCCATAGCGGTCCCCATAGCGTTTGCAGGTGCGGATTGCCCAGCCCCAGGGCAGGTTTGAAAAGGCTGGGCGGGAGCGGGGACATCGGAGGTATCTCTTGAAATGAAAGCGCAACGGTTGTCTTGAAGTGTAATGCCCGTTGCGCCTTTGCGCTGTGCTTCAGCCGCGCTGCCAGAGTGCGTAGTACACCTGGCCGGCCTTCTTCTCCCGGTGCAGGCGCCAGTTGCCCGGCAGCTGCAGGGTCGAGGGCGGGGTTTCGCTCTCGGTGTAGATCCAGGCGTTGGCCGCCAGCCACTGGCGCTCTTCGAGCAGGGCGCAGGTGCTGGGCAGCAGGTCCTGGTGGAAGGGCGGATCGAGGAACACCAGGTCGAAGGCCAGCTTGGCCTCGCCCTGCAGGTAGCGCTGGGCATCGCTGTTGATCACCTGGCCGCGTGGGCAGCGCAGGGTTTCCAGGTTCTGCCGCAGGCTGGCGATGGCTGCCGGGTTGCTGTCCAGGGCCACGGCCTCGGCGGCGCCGCGGGACAGCGCCTCCAGGTACAGCGCGCCGCTGCCGGTGTAGGCGTCGAGCACCTTGGCGCCTTCGATGTGTGGGGCCAGCCAGTTGAACAGGGTCTCGCGCACCCGGTCCGGCGTCGGGCGCAAGCCGGGGGCGTCAGGGAAGCTCAGGCGGCGGCTGCGCCATTCGCCGGCGATGATGCGTAGCTGACCCTGGCCGTTGTGTGGCCGGGCCGATTTTGCAGATGGACTGGCCATTAATGCTCCGGTACGCCAAGCGGCTGCTCGGCGGGCTTGTCTGTGGGCGGTGGCAGCGGTTGCTGGGCCACGGTGGGGCCGGCGGTGACGATCACCATCTTGTCCGCGGCCAGGTGCTTGTTCAGGGCGGTCTTGACCTGTTCGGTGGTCAGGGCCTGGGATTGTTGCATGTAGTCTTCCAGCCAGGTCAGCGGCAGGTTGTAGAAACCGATGGCGCCCAGTTGGCCGACGATGCTGGCATTGCTGGCGTTGGACAGCGGGAAGCTGCCGGCCAGTTCACGCTTGGCATCGTCCAGCTCCTGCTGGCTCGGGCCGGTCTTGAGGTAGTCGGCGAGGATGTCCTGGACCAGCTTGAGGGTGCCTTCGCTGAGCTCGGCACGGGTCTGCAGGTTGATCATGAACGGACCACGTACCTGCATCGGGCTGAACACCGAGTACACGCCGTAGGTCAGGCCGCGCTTTTCGCGCACTTCGCTCATCAGGCGGGTACCGAAGGTGCCGCCACCGAGGATCTGGTTGCCCAGCGACAGGGCCGCGTAGTCCGGGTCGTTACGGTCGATGCCCAGTTGCGCCAGCATCAGGTGGGTCTGCTTGGACGGGAAGTCGATGTGCGTGCTGCCAGGCTTGGGCGCCTCGGGCTGGGCCACCTTGGCCAGTGCCGGGCCCTTGGGCAGCGCTGCCGAGACCTGGGCGGCAATGGCCTCGGCCTCGCTGCGGCTGAGGTCGCCGACCAGGGCGATGACCGCGTTGCCGGCGGCGTAGGCCTTGGCATGGAAGGCGCGCAACTGTTCCAGGCTGATCGGCGGGATGCTCTTGGCATTGCCGTCGCTTGGGTGGGCGTAGGGGTGTTTGCCATACAGCTGTTCGAACAGGGCGATGCTGGCCAGCTTGCCCGGATTCTGCTTCTGGTACTCGAAACCGGCCAGCAGCTGGTTCTTGATGCGCTCCAGGGCGTCCTGCGGGAAGGTCGGCTTGCCGACCACTTCGGCGAACAGCTTCAGCGCCGGTTCGCGCTTGTCGACCGCGCTCAGGCTGCGCAGGGTGGCTACGGCCATGTCGCGGTAGGCACCGTTGCCGAAGTCGGCGCCCAGGCCTTCGAAGCCCTCGGCGATGGCGGTGACGTCCTTGCCGGCCACGCCTTCGTTGAGCATGGCGTTGGTCAGGGTCGCCAGGCCCGGCGCGTCACCATCCTGGCTGCTGCCGGCGGCAAAGGTCAGGCGCAGGTCGAACATCGGCAGCTCGCGGGCTTCGACGAACAGCACCCGGGCGCCCTCGGCGGTGTTCCAGGTCTGGATATTCAGTTGCCGGCGGCTCGGCGCCTTGCCATCCAGTTCGGCCAGCGTTTGCAGGGTGTTGGCCGGTTTTGCGGCAGTGCTGGCGGCTGGTTTGGCGGCGTCGTCCGACTGGGCAGGCTTGGGCAGGACGAAGGCCAGCCCGGCGACCAGCGCCAGGATGCCCAGGCCGATCAGGGTATAGCGGGGTGCGCTGCGTTCACTCATGAGCGTTCTCCTCGGGCAGTACGTGGGCAACGCTCAGGCGTTCACGGGTGAAATAGGTGCGCGCGGCATTCTGGATATCTGCCGGGGTGACGCTTTTCAGCTCCTCCAGCTCGCTGTCGATCAGCTTCCACGACAGGCCGACGGTTTCCAGCATGCCAATGGCGGTGGCCTGGCTGCTGATGGAGTCGCGGTCATAGACCAGCCCGGCGATCACCTGGGCCCGCACCCGCTCGAGCTCTTCAGCCGATGGCGGGGTGGTCTTGAGTTCGTCGAGCAGTTTCCAGATACCGCTTTCGACTTCGGCCAGGGTCTTGTGCTTTTGCTGGTTCGGCGTGGCGGAGATGATGAACAGGCTGTCGCCGCGGGTGAACGGGTTGTAGTTGGACGAGGCCCCGGAGACCAGCTCCTGGCCGCGCTCCAGGCGGCTCGGCAGGCGGGCACTGTAGCCGCCGTCGAGCAGGGCCGCGATCAGGCGCAGGGCATGCACGGTGCGCGGGTCCTTGGCGGTGGCCAGGCCCGGGGTGTTGAAACCGTAGATCAGGCTCGGCAACTGGGTGCGTACGTGCAGGGTGGTTTCCCGCAGGCCCGGGGTCGCCAGCTCCAGCGGCAGCTTGGCCGGCGGGATGGCGCGCTTGGGAATGGCGCCGAAGAAGCGCTGGGCCAGGCCCTTGACCTCGTCGGGGGTGACGTCGCCGACCACCACCAGGGTGGCGTTGTTGGGCGCGTACCAGGATTCGTACCAGTGGCGCAGCTCTTCGACCTTCATGCGATTGAGGTCGGCCATCCAGCCGATGGTCGGGGTGCGGTAGCTGCTGGCCGGGAAGGCCATGGCGCTGAACAGCTCGAACGCCTTGGCGTTGGGTTGATCGTCGGTGCGCAGGCGGCGCTCTTCCTTGATCACCTCGATCTCGCGGCTGAATTCGTCGGCCGGCAGGCGCAGGCTGGCCATGCGGTCGGCCTCGAGCTCCAGGGCGACCGGCAGACGGTCGCGGGCCAGGACCTGGTAATAGGCGGTGTAGTCGTCGCTGGTGAAGGCGTTCTCTTCGGCGCCCAGGTCACGCAGGATGCGCGAGGCTTCGCCGGGGCCGAGCTTTTCGCTGCCCTTGAACATCATGTGCTCCAGGGCGTGGGACAGGCCGGTCTGGCCCGGGGACTCGTAGGTGGAGCCGACCTTGTACCAGATCTGCGAGACCACCACCGGCGCCCGGTGGTCCTCGCGCACGACCACTTTCAGGCCGTTGTCGAGAATGAACTCGTGGGTGGGTTGCTGATCGGCGGCAAAGGCGGCGAACGGCAGACAAACTGTGCTGAGCAACAGGCCAGCGGCGCGGCGGGCTAGAGCATTCATACGTTGTTTAACCTGTAGGGCTGCCCGCGTTGCCTTAGCGTCGGCGGGCTAGGAGGTGCTAGGATACTGATCCGGTTGCCTGACGACCATGCCTGTGGTGGATCTGACCCGCAGGCCTCATGACAAAATGCTGCGCATGAACGAGCCGGATTAAAAGTAGTCTGTTCTGCGTGAAAAGAATTCTCGAGGCGCCGCAGTGGCGCATCGCTACCCTGAGATAGCCGTCTTCCATGTTTGGTTCCAACGACGACAAAAAGACGCCGGCCGAGGCTGGTGAAAAGAAAGGCCTGTTCAGCTGGCTGCGCAGAAAGCCCCAGCAACCGGCTGCCGAGCAGCCGCAGGCCCCTGCACCGGTCGAGCCGCAGCAGCCGCCTGCACCCGCTGGCGAAACCCCGGTCGCTGTTGCTCCGGTGGATGGCGCGTCCGTGCTTGCAGCAGCACCAGAGCCTGTCCATGTCGCGCCACCGGTAGCCCCGGTCGAACCACCGCCGGTACCGTCCGTCGGCCTGGTCCTGCCTGTGCCTGAAGAGCCGGTCGCCCTGGTGGCGGACCTTGAACCGCACACCCCGCCGCCAATCCCCGAGCGCCCGGCGCCTGTTGTCCAGCCTGCGGTCGTTCCTGCTCCGACTGTCGCCCAGCCCGAGCCGGTCGTGGCGCCTGTCGTCCAGCCTGCAGTCGTGCCTGCGCCGGTTGTTGTCCAGCCCGAGCCGGTTGTGGCGCCCGTCGTCCAGCCGCCGGTCGTGCCTGCGCCGGTAGTCGCCCAACCTGAACCGGTTGTGGCTCCGGTCGTCACCCCCGAACCTGTGCCAGTAGCTCCAGTAGCTCCAGTAGCTCCAGTAGCTCCAGTAGCTCCAGTAGCTCCAGTAGCTCCAGTAGCTCCAGTAGCTCCAGT
>NZ_JALRNG020000049.1:0-38223 GCF_030272875.2 Pseudomonas sp. BJa5 | reverse complement strand
CCGCAGATCGCCGGCACCGTGCCGGCGCGGGTCAGCAGCACGCGGGCCAACGACCCTTACGGCCACATCGACCTGCAGGGCCGCTACAAAGTGCGCTTTTTATTCGACCGCGACAGCTGGCGGCTCGGCGAGGAAAGCCTGTGGCTGCGCCTGGCGCGGCCCTATGCCGGCGACACCCACGGCCTGCACCTGCCGCTGCTGGCCGGCACCGAAGTGGCGGTGGCCTTCGAGCAGGGCGACCCCGACCGCCCCTACATCGCCCACGCCCTGCACGACGACCAGCACCCGGATCACGTCAGCCTGCGCAACTACAAGCGCAACGTGCTGCGCACCCCGGCCAACAACAAGCTGCGCCTGGACGACACCCGGGGCCAGGAGCACATCAAGCTCAGCACCGAGCACAGTGGCAAGAGCCAGTTGAACCTCGGGCACCTGGTCGATGGCAATAAGCAGAAGCGCGGAGAAGGCTTTGAGCTGCGCAGCGATGGCTGGGGCGCGCTCCGGGCGGGCAAGGGCTTGTTCATCAGTGCTGACGAGCAGCCCAAGGCCCAGGGCCCGGTGCTGGAAATGAACGCGGCACGGGAGCGGCTGCAACAGGCCGGCGAGCAACTGCAAGCGCTCAGCGTCGATGCCCAGGCCAGCCAGGCCGAACCGGCCGACGTGGCCGCGCAGATCGCCCTGCTGCGCGAGCAGCTCGACGAGCTCAAGGCCTCGGTGCTGCTGCTCAGCGCGCCACAGGGTATTGCCCTCACCAGCGGCGCGCACCTGCAACTGGCGGCCCGGCACAACCTGATGCTCAACGCCGGCGGCGCCGCCGACCTCAGCGTGGTCAAGCGCCTGTTCATCGGCGTCGGCCAGGGCCTGAGCCTGTTCGTGCGCAAGCTGGGGATCAAGCTGGTGGCCAACCAGGGCCCGGTCTGTGTCCAGGCGCAGAACGACAGCCTGCAACTGCTGGCCCGCCATGGCCTGGAGATCATCAGCAGCGAAGACGAGATCCGCCTCACGGCGAAGAAAAAGATCACCCTCAATGCCGGTGGCAGCTACATCACCCTCGATGCCGGCCGCATCGAATCGGGCACGGCGGGCGACTACGCGGTCAAGTCGGCG
The DNA here is from genome assembly GCF_030272875.2 of Pseudomonas sp. BJa5. Taxonomy (NCBI): domain Bacteria; kingdom Pseudomonadati; phylum Pseudomonadota; class Gammaproteobacteria; order Pseudomonadales; family Pseudomonadaceae; genus Pseudomonas; species Pseudomonas sp. BJa5. Next base: position 37,116 of record NZ_JALRNG020000049.1, on the reverse strand, counting down.
CACTTCGACTACAGCGGCCCGGCGAGCATGACCGCCACGCACCCGGACTACCCCAAGCGCCAGGTGCAGCCGCAACGCGTAAAGCTGAACATCCCCCAGGCCCCCAATGCCCCACACGCGGCCTGGGCCGGCATGCCCTACACCCTCGTCGCCGACGGCGGCGTATTGCAGAAAGGCGTGCTGGACGCCAGCGGGCAACTGTCGATCGAACATCAGGTGGTGACCCGTCACTACCACTTGCAGATGGCCAATGGCGTGACCTTCCGCATACCGGTGCCGGACGAGTACAGCAATGTCGAGCAAGGGCACCTGGCCAATCAGGGGTTACACAACCATCCCTCGCAACCCGATGCCGAGTTGAGCCAACCCGACTCGCATACGGACCACCGCGGCTTGTATGCCGCAGTTATGGAAAATTCAGCGACTAAAAAAGGAAAGACACAATGAGTCAGCCCGAGATCGTTGTGCCACTTGCACTCCAGCACACCCAGCAGGCGACGTGTTCATCGCCCTGGTACTTGATCAACACCGAATACCCTCCGGCGGCGGCGGCCTTTGAGCCCCTGATCAATGGCGAAGTCGCCTTCAGGGCCGTGCACCAGGCCATTGCCCAGGCGAAAAAGTCCATCGACATCATCTGCTGGGGCTTCCAGCCATCGATGTACTTCATCAGGGACGGCAGCGCCCCCTGCATTGGCGAACTGCTGATGGCCAAAGCCCGCAAAGGGGTGGCGGTGCGTATCCTCGGCTGGGAATTTCCGTTCAACAGTGCCGGGATTGGTGGCGAAGCCAACCTGCCCGGCAAGGGACCGTTCCGCCTTTGGGATCGGGCGTTGCAACGCTCTACACAGGAGCAATACGCCTATGACCGCGAATGGTTCAACCTCTGCGCCATGCCCGACAACATGGCCGCAGCGCTTCGTGCAGAGCGGAACATTCCGGTGTTCGTCGGTCGTGGCTTCAGCCTCTTCGAGCGGGCCGAAATTGCCTACCAGGCACGCTACAAAAGCCTTGATCCGCAGCTCAGCCTTGACACCAATTTCGCCATGACCATCGCACCGACCCATCATCAAAAGGCTGTGCTGGTCGACTACGAGCTGGAGGACAGTGCTGTCGGCTTCGTCATGGGCCACAACATGCTTGACGAGTACTGGGACACCGACGATCACTCAGCGCTGAACCGCTCGGAAGACGCCAAGCCTGCCCCCAACCGAGGCCCACGGGGCGACACGCCCCGCCAGGATATTTCCAGCCGGGTCAGCGGGCCGATCCTCGAACACCTGCACCACAACTTCGCCACGGCCTGGCGCAAGGAGACCGGCGAAGACCTGTTCGCCTTGCGCCAGGCCAGGCAAGTCGGGCCGCAACTTCAATGCATGCCCGGGGCCACCGAGCAACTCGTGCAACTGGTCCGCACCCAGCCACAGGACGGCAAGTGCGATATCCAGGCACTGCACTTCAAGGCCATCAACAACGCGACCCAGTTCATCTACATCGAGAACCAGTACTTTCGCTGGCCGCCCCTGGCCGAGGCGATCAAGCAAGCGGCCGCCGTCCAGACCCGCGCAGGACGCGATCCCGGCCTGCACGGCGCCTTGCACCTGTTCGTGATTACCAACGCCACCGACGACGGCATTGGCGCAGGGACGGTGAACACCCAGCGCATGCTGGAAAGCCTCGGTCGCGCCGACACCATGCCCCAGGTCACCAAATTGCGACGCATCGAGCAGGTGCAGGCCCAGGCAGACAAAGAGGCAATGACCCTGGCCGAGATGCTTGAAATGCAGGCCCTGATCACCCTGACGAGCCTCACCGATGCGCTAGGTGGTGGTGACGCGAGCGGCAAGGCCAAAGACGCCCGGCAGCAACGTTTCGACGATAGTCGTTGGCGGCAAGCCGTCCTCAAGGACAAGATCAGGGAAATCGAAGAAAGCACCATCACCCCGGAGCCGATCCCTGGCCTGAAGATCCATGTGTGCTCCCTGGTCGCCCCCGACTCGCCCGCCGGAAAACCCTGGATGCCGGTGTACATCCACTCCAAGTTGATGATCGTCAACGATGTGTTCACCACCCTCGGCTCGGCCAATATCAATGAGCGCAGCATGCTGGTCGATAGTGAGTTGAATATTGCCCATGAGTGGGCGAGTGAGACTCAGGCGTTGCGGCGGGAGTTGTGGAGGTTGCATACCGATAATAAGGGAGCACAGGATGATCCGGCAGAGGCATTCAAAGAGTGGCAGGTAATAATCAATAAAAATAAGGACTATAAAAAGGAAGAATTTTCACCTTACGCCCCTTTGATTGAATTCATTTACAACGAAGCAATCCTGAAGAACCTCGACTGATGCGTTGGATTCCATTGTGTTCATTTTTACTGTTGGCTGCCTGTGATGCCGGCCTTGATTTAACCCACTCGAAGAAAGGCGCTGTGATGGATCCGCTTACTGAGATTAAAACAAAACTGTCATTTACCTGCAAACACGAGCAAATCCCCCCCCCAAATGAGGCCGACATTCTATTCCAGCATGCACGCTGGCTGCAAAAAAAACAATCAGCTCAAGCAGGAAAAAAGCGTCGACGCTGAGATAGAGCGGCTGTATCGCATTGCTACTGAACATTATCATTACAAGGCCAATATCAATTTACAAAATGGCGCCATGCGCGGCCACTTCCAGGTGCGGGGTAAAGAGCAGTTACGCTTGAGCGAGCAACTGATCGGTGCAAACGTGGCCACCGGTTACCTATTTGTAGCGTACTTTCTACAACAAGGCTCCGCCGGATTAAAGCAGGACTCGGAAATGGCTCTGCGTTACTTTCGAAAGGCAGCTGATGAGGGGAACGCACAAGCGCAATATAATGTTGCCGAAAAATTGGCTCCAGTCCGTATAGCTCCGGACATTGCTCGTCAGATGCGCCGTTGTGCAGCAGAACAAGGGCATGGTAAAGCGGCTGTAGCACTAGCTGTGAACTTGCAGACAAAGGGCAATTTTCAAGAGGCTCTGGAAGTATTACAAATGGGTGTAGCCGCAGGCGACGAAAGTGCTGCCGGCTACTTGGACGACGGTTTTCGCGGACCGGATCCGTCAGATGATCTGCACTACTTCGGCCAACAAGAGGATCTTGAGCGCGCCGACCGCTACAAAAAAATCTGGCGCATCCTCGCCAACTACTCCTACGCCGACCCCAAAGTCCCCGAAATCAACGAAATCGTTCCCCTGCCTCCGGCCAAGCTGCCGCCCTGGGACGGCAAGCTGCAATGGCTGGAAGAGCGCCTGGCCAACGTCCCGCCACCAAAGCCCGACGAGGCCCTGATCCGCAAACTGGCCAACGAAAAACAACTCGACCCCGCCACCGGTCGGCCGTTGCCTGCCTCCCCCCATTTCATCAAGGCCACGGGGGTCCCTCTAATGTGCAACAGCGGCCAAGCCTGTCCACAGAGCGGCTACTGGGAAGCTGTTGGTCTGACATTCGGGTATGCAGCTTCCGCCAGCGATGGTGGCATTCGCCTGTTCAAACAAGGCGAGTCGATGCCCAAGCTGGTGGTTCAGCGTAGCCACCGACGCCTTTGGCCGCTTTCTGACAGGGTTACGACAAACGAAGAAACGATCCGTTGGTGCTTCTATGGTGAAGCGTGAAAACCGCCCTGGAAGGCATAACCTGATGCGCCGGGGCCTTCTACTTTCAAGCCTGTTGCTGGCTGCTTGTGACAACGGCAATGCTTTGGTCCAAGCGAAAAAACATGTAGCGGTGCCCGCCCTCGGTACTATCAATGCCAAGCTCGCTTTCAGCTGTGTGCACGAAAGAATACCTGCGCCACCAGCTGAGGCTGACATCCTCTTCCAGCACGCACGCTGGTTGCAAAAGAACAATCAGCTCAACCAGGACAAGAGCGTCGACGAGCAGATCGAGAGGTTATACCGCATCGCTACTGAGCAGGGTCATCATAAAGCCAGCATCAACCTGCAGAACGGTGCCATACGCGGTCATTTCAAACTTCGTGGCGCTGAAAACCTTCGCCTTAGTCAGCAGTTAATCGACGCAGGTGTGGCAACAGGCTATTACTTTGTTGCCATCTTCTTGCAACAAGGTTCGGCTGGCTTGAAGCAAGACCAAGAAATGGCGCTGCGCTACTACCGCAAGGCAGCAGATGAAGGTAACGCCGAAGCGCAATATTACATTGCAGAAAAGCTGGCACCGAGCGATATCGCTCCCGATATTGCCCGCCGGATGCACCGGTGTGCTGCGGAGCAAGGTCATGGAAAAGCGACTGTAGCTTTAGGGGTCAACTTAAAGGGAATGAGGCAATACCAAGATGCACTTGAAGTATTCCAACTAGGTGTAGCTGCAGGACACGAGAGCGCAGCTTCTCGTTTGTCCGATGCTTTTCGTGTTCCTCAACCGGACGATGTAATAGATTATTTATCTCAGCAAAAAGATGATGAGCGTGCCGATCGCTACGAGAAAATCTGGAATGTGTTAGCAGGCTATTCCTACGCCAACCCCAAAGTCCCCGAAATCAACGAAATCGTCCCCCTGCCTCCGGTCAAGCTGCCGCCCTGGGACGGCAAGCTACAATGGCTGGAAGAGCGCTTGGCCAACGTTCCGCCGCCAAAGCCCGACGAGACGCTGATCCGCAAACTGGCCAACGACAAACAACTCGACCCTATCACCGGTCGACCGCTGCCTGCTTCCCTACATTTCACCCCGGTCGCTGCACCTAAGCCCCGCTAAGGAGTTGCGACATTCGCCTGTTCAAACAGACCAGGGAAATACCCATGCTGGCGGTTCGATGCCCAGCGTCAGCCTGTTTCCTGTCAGGGGCACGGCCGGCACGAAAACAGCAAACGGAGAATTTTGATGGGGCCTGAGCATTACCCAACCAAGCCATCCCATGCAGTTCCAAGCGGCCATGGTTGTAGCATTTCCGTTGATCCGGTTAAACCAGGAGCGGTAAGCGCTACCGATTACCGCCGCCTCCTGACCACACTCGCTCGGCGGATTACAGTTACAGGCCTGCTTTGGCTATCGGGATATTGCCAAGCCTTTGAACGTTACGACTGCAAAGAACAATGGTTTGAGATTAGCGTTAGAGAGGCCATTGCAACCCGGCAATCACCAGCCAGGACCAGGGCATGCAGCAAGCACACTACGCTCGAACGAAATTACGGATTTGTCGTCGCAAACGGCTCTGCATACTGGACATCAGCGACCTCCACGCGCAGCAGTCCGTGCTCCGGACGAGGCGTGGGCTCAATAGGGCAAGTATTGATTCCAGTCTGCTGGTTGCCGAGCAGCTTGCAGATCCACAACACGTATGAGACGCGCAAATTCTGGCTAGTAAGCCGCGATGGTGCAAACTTCCGCATGGCCCCGGCAACGCCCGCTGTGTTGACGCCGTCACAGCTCGATGAGCTGAGTCGTTATGCGGTGGACCGTACCGCCGCGTACTACAACTCGGACAGGATTGAAGGTGCGGCCCCTGCGACCTTCGAGGTGTTCTTTCCAACCGGCACTGCCGAGCATTGGAAAAATTACTCCTTTGCCCGTGACGCCCATCACCTCTTCATCAATGGATGGCCACTTCCGTTTTTTGAGCTATCCCAAGCAACAAGGTTGGCGCTTTCCTGCGCAGACGACGAATCCTTTACCTGTCGAGATCGGGCCAGCCGGCAACCGCTTTTGATCAAGGTCGGAGATGATCTGCTCTTCCTGGATGGATCACGCCCAACACTGTTCAAAGGCCTAGCCAAACCAGACTTGGCGTGTTCGCTACATGGATTCAAAGCCTACTGCACGAGTGGCGGGCAGCATTATCGGATTGAGCCTGGAATCACGAAGCAAGCGCGCTTGATGCCGCAGGACAAGTACGGGATTGCCGACAATGAATCTCCAGAATGAGATTGGCTTGCAGGAGCAATTGACATGACTTGGCATTACTACCGGACTGCTGATTTTTCTCACGCTTGAGCAGCTTGAGCGCGTATCGGAAGGATTGGGAAGTCTTTTTCACCGCCCAAACACCACCACCTCCCCCCCACTGGCAATCACCAGACTCAACCCGCTATAGGAAAACCCGAACGCCCGCACCTCCAGCTCCACCGCCAGTTTGTGGAACACCGCCGGCCGGTGATAGCGGGCGCCGTGCAGCCAGGAGCCGGGCTCGACCAGCAGCAGGTGCTGCGCAGGCCAGGCCAGGGTGATGTCCTCGATCATCCAGCCATCGGCCGTGGCCACCGGCAGGCCGCCACCATTGATGCCGGCCATGCGGATGACCCGATCCTGCAACGGGCCGATGCCGCGGGTTTCCAGGTGGCGGTCGCTGCCCAGGTTGTCGGTGCGATCGCGGGCGACCCGTTCGCCGCTGCGGCAATCGATCACGCTGCGGCCGGCGCTCGAGGCGATCAGCAGCAGTTCGCTGTCACGGTCGAAACCCACTTCCAGAAGACCGGCCACCGTAAGCCGCGCCTTGAGCTGCCAGGGTGCAGGCGGGGGCGTGACCGGCAGTTGCTCGATCACCTTGCGCAGCGGGTCCAGGTGGGATGTGGGCATGGCGTGGCTCGGCAATGGGCGTCAGGTGTCGTTGGGCGCGATCTCGTGCATGAAGTTCCCCAGGAAGTGCTCCAGGCGTTGGTGGCGCTCAGCGGCCATGCGTGCGCCCGCTGCGGTTTGAAACCCTGAGGCCAGTTTTAGCAGTTTGGTGTGAAAGTGCTCGATAGCGTAGCGGCTATCATCATGATCGCGCCCCTCGGCGTAGGGGTTGGTGAAGTCGTACAGGGCGCTGCCATTGCGCCCGGCCACGTAGAAACAGCGGGCCACACCCACCAGGCCGATGGCGTCGAGGCGGTCGCTGTCCTGCAGGATCTTCGCTTCAAGGCTGGTGGGGAGCAGGCCTGCGGAAAAGCTGTGGGTCTGTACGGCGTGGGCAACAGCCTGCACGCGTGCGGCGGGCCAGCCTTCTTCGCCGAGGATTGCCGAGGCCTTCTCGGCGGACAGGGTCGAGGCCTTGCTGCGTAGCGGCGAGTTTTTTTCCACCACCACGCAGTCGTGCAGCAAGGTCGCGGCCAGCAGGATGTCCAGGTCGCCACCCTCCTCGGCCTGAATGGCCCGGGCGTTGGTCCATACTCGATGAATGTGCGCAAGGTCGTGGGAGCCGTCGCCCCTGCTGTCGGGCAGGTGAGGCAGCAAGGTGTCGGCGAGGGCCTGGCAGGGGTGGAAGGGCTGGCCGAGCATGGCGGTGGGCTCCTGGGGTTTGCTGGCAGGTTACAGCAAGCGACCGCTTCGCGGTCGATCGCAGGCTCCCACAAGGTATGGGGCCGTACTGCTCTGCTGTGGGAGCTGGCGAAGCCTGCGTTCGACGGACCAGCAGTCGCAACCCTCAATATCTGGCATCATTCGAACACGTAGTCCCCCTTGCCCTGCGGAGCCCAAATTGCCCACCCCTCGCCACTTCAGCAAGAAAACCAGTACAACAAACATGCTGAACCTCAAGCACCCCGAGGCGGCCTCCGCACCCGCCTACCGCGTGGGCTTCCTGTTGCTGGAAAACTTCTCCATGGCCAGCTTCACCGTGGCCATGGATGTGCTGGTCACCGCCAACCTGCTGCAGAACAACCTGTTCAGCATCACCCCGCTGTCGCTGGGCAGCGAACGGGTCACCAGCGACCTGGGCCTGGAGATCTATGCAACGCCGTTCGAGCGACCGGCGCTGGACCTGCTGGTGGTCTGCGGCGGCCTGCGCACGCCGCTCAAGTACCCGGAACTGGACAAGCTGCTCAGTGATGCCGCCGACCACGGGCTGGCCCTCGGCGGTCTGTGGAACGGCGCCTACTTTCTCGGTCGCGCCGGGGTGCTGGACGGCTACAGCTGCACTATCCACCCGGAGCAGCGCGCCAGCCTGGCCGAGCGCAGCCCGCAAAGCAGCATCACCCCGGCCAGCTTCGTGCTGGACCGCGACCGCCTGACCGCCGCCAGCCCCAACGGTGCGCTGGAGATGATGCTGGCACTGCTCAAGCTGCAGCAGGGTGAAGCCCTGGCGGCCGGTGTCGAGGAGATCCTGGCGTTTTCCGGGGCGCGCTTTCGCCGGGTCGACAGCAGCTCGAAGAAATCCATGAGCGTACCGCTGCGCACCATCGTCGAGCTGATGGAAAACAACCTGGAAGAAACCCTGAGCCTGGACCAGCTGGCCACCTACAGCGGTCGCTCGCGACGGCAGATCGACCGCCTGTTCCAGGCCCAGCTGGGCACCTCGCCCAGCCGCTACTACATGGAACTGCGCATCACCAAGAGCCGGCGCCTGCTGCAGTATTCCGACCTGCCGCTGATGGATGTGGCAATCGCCTGTGGCTTCGTCTCGGTTTCGCATTTCAGCAAGTGCTACAGCGCCTACTTCGGCTACCCGCCTTCACGCGAGCAACGGCTGGGCGAGTAACTGCGGCGGCTGCCATTGAGGCTCAGGCCGCCCTCCACCACCAGCACCAGCACCGCCAGCCAGATGGCGATGTAGGTCGGCCACTGGGCCGGGGCGATGCTTTCACCGAGCAGGATCGCGGCCAGCACCAGCAGCACCGGTTCGACATACACCAAGAGGCCGAACAGGGTCAGGTTCAGGCGTGGCCCCGACAGTGCCTGCAAGGCCAGGGCCGAGGCGCTGATCGCCCCCAGGCCCAGCACCAGCCAGGGCAAGCTCGAACCACTGCCGGCCACCTCGAGCACCACGCCGCCCTTGAGCACCAGCCACAGACTGACCGGCAGGCTCAGGGTCATGTCGAACCACAGGCCGCCCATGGTGTTGCTGTCGCTGACCCGGCGCAGCCAGAAGTACAACGGGTACCCCAGCCCCACCGCCAGCACCGGCCAGGTAATGGCCTTGGCGATGGCGACCTGGTTGATGATGCCCACCGCCGCCAGCGCGCAGGCCAGCAGTTGCAGGCGGCTGATGCTGTCGTTGAAGGCCAGGCGGCCGAGCACCACCATGGTCAGCGGCATGATGAAGTAGCCCAGCGACACGTCCAGGCCGTAGCCATTGACCGGCGCCCACATGAACAGCCACAGCTGCACCCCGAGCAGGGCTGCCGACAGCAGGCGCACCGCCCAGAACAGACGCTCGCGCAGCACGCGGGCGAACAGGGTGCGCACCTCGTGCCAGTGGCCGCTGGCGATCACCATCAGGGTCAGGCAGGGCACGGTCAGGAGGATCCGCCAGCCGTAGATTTCCTCGCCCTCCAGGGGTGCGAGCAGGCTGGTGTAGGCGTACATCACGGCGAACAGCACCGACGCCAGGACGTTGAGCAGCACACCGAGGGTGGCGTTGGGTGAGGTACGAGGGTCCATGGCGGCGTTCTTCTTGTGGGGAGTCGATGCGTGGTAATTTATTGCATCGCTGCTGAGAAGTGCCCTCGTTTTTCACTGCCTGGATGAGAAAATCTTGCACGCAAAACCTGCACTCGACGACTTCGACCTCGCCCTGCTCGATGCCCTGCAGCAGGACAACAGCCTGCCGCTGCGCACCCTGGCCGAACAGGTGCACCTGTCCACGGCCTCGGTGCAGCGGCGCATCCAGCGGCTGAAGAAAGCCGGTTTCATCCAGGCCAGCACCGCGGTGATCGACCCGGAAAAGGTCGGCCAGGTGATCACCCTGATGGTCGAGGTGCACGCCGACCGCACCCAGTCGGCGGACCTTGAGCTGATGAAGCAGACCTTCTCCGGGCCCGAGATCCAGCAGTGCTACTACGTCACCGGCGACGCCGACTTCATGCTGGTGCTGACGGTGGCGAGCATGAGCCAGTACCAGGCCCTGGCCCAGCGCCTGTTCCACGATAACCCCAATGTGAAATGGTTCAGGACCATCGTGGTACTGGAGCGGGTGAAGTCGACCCTGCAGGTGCCGATCAGCCTCTGACCTGTAGGAGCGGGCTTGCCCCGCGATACAGTGGTGCGGTCAATCGCGGGGCAAGCCCGCTCCTACGGCTTGTTCCAGCGCCTGGCGCAGCGCTTGGGCCGTGGCGTATTCGTGCTCTGCCACTACCTGGCCCTTGTCCAGTTGCAGCCACAGCACGGTGTCCTCGGCACCGGCATAACGGCTGGCCACACTGCCCTCGCGATCGAGCAGCACGCGGTAGCTGTAGTCACGCATGGCCGGAATGGCGAACAGTTTCGAGATCAGCGCCGGCATGCGCTGGATATCGGCGACGAACACCGCCCCCCGCGCCTCCAGGTAGCCCTTGGGGCGCTCGGCCAGGGCCGCCTTGACCAGCTTGGCGCCGTCCATGTTGCGCGCCACCAGCAGGATGCGGGTCTGCTCGTTGAGGCTATAGGCCTGGTCATACTGGTCGAGCAAGGTCCAGGGTTTGAGGTGCTCGCCGACCTGGGCAGCACTGGTCAGCAACGGCGCAAGGCTCAGCAGCAGGGCAATGGCGTATTTCACAGGTAACCTCGTTACGGGGGGACGGGATCGCCCATTCTAGCGCGCCCGCCAGCAAGCATCCCATCGGCGATCAGCAGGTGCACAACACTTGAGAACGACAGGACACTGCCTCCCCGCGCAGCGCGTGACGCAAGCGTGGCTCTACGCCTAAACTGGCCTGCCTGATCCGCTCCGTTTACCCACCAACGGCAGACCACATGGCCATTGCGTTCGAGCTTGAAACCCTGAAGATTCGCCTCAACGATGCCGAGTTCGCACGCCTGGACCTGCACCAGCGGATCCAGCGTGCCCTGCGCGCGCTGATCCTCGACGGTGCCCTCGCCCCCGGGGTGAAACTGCCGGCGACCCGAACCCTGGCAACCCGCCTCGGCGTGGCCCGCGATACCGTCGAAAACGCTTATGTGCAGTTGCAGCGCGACGGCTACATCCTGCGCCGCAAGGGCTCGGGCAGCTATGTGTCCGAAGCGCTGGGCAACGAACTGCGCGGCGCCTCACGCCGGCGCAGCAAGCCCCGCGGTCACCGGCCCGAGCCCCCAGCAGCGGGCCAGGGCCTGAGCCTGCGCGGGCGGATGATCTTCGACAGCGGCGGCGTCGCCGACCAGACCACCATCAAGGCGTTCGCCACCGGCCTGCCGGAAACCCGCTCCTTCCCCACCGCCGTGTGGGAGCGCCTGCAACGCCAGGCGATGAAGGACTACCGTGGCCATGTCCTGCTGCACGGCGACCCCCAGGGCGCCGAGCCGCTGCGCAAGGCCATCGCCGTGTACCTGAACCTGGAGCGCGGCGCCCGGGTGGCTCCCGAGCAGGTGCTGGTGCTGAGCAGCACGCGCCAGGCGCTGTTCCTCTGTGCGCAGCTGCTGGTCGATGCGGGCAAGCCGATCCTGCTGGAGAACCCCGGCTACTTTGGTGCCAGGAAGGCCTTCGAAGCCGCCGAAGCCCGGGTCGTGCCCATCGACGTCGACGCCCAGGGCATCCGCACCGACCTGCTGCGTGCCGACCGCAGTGGCGCCGCCTGCGTGTACGTCACCCCGTCGCACCAGTACCCCACCGGCGCCACCCTGAGCCTGGAGCGCCGACTGGAGCTGATCAACTGGTCCGCGCAGCAGCGCAAGTGGATCATCGAAGACGACTACGACAGCGAGTTCCACTACGACGGCCTGCCCACCGCCTGTGTCCAGGGCCTCGATCAGCAGCAGCGCACGCTGTACATCGGCACCTTCAGCAAGACCCTGTTTCCGGGGCTGCGCATGGGCTACATGGTACTGCCGCCGGAGCTGGTCAAACCCTTCAGCCATGCCCGCAGCATCGTCGACGGACACACGCCGCAGATACTCCAGCTGACCCTGGCGCGCTTCATGGAGGACGGCCACTACAACGCCCATGTACGGGCCATGCGCAAACTCTACGGGCAACGGCGCAGCTACCTGCTCGACGCCATCGCCAGGCACTTGCCCGGCATCGTCACGGCCTTGCGCCCGCCGGGCGGCCTGCAGATCCCCTGCCTGCTGGAACCGGGCTGGTCCGAAGCGCACAGCATCGACCTGGCCGCCAGGGCCGGCGTGCAGTTGCCGGGCCTCAGCCGCCTGTACCAGGGCGAGCACAAGCGCCAGGGCTGGCTGCTGGGCTACGCCTCGCTGACCGAGCGCGAGATCGAAGCCGCCATGCTACGGCTGTCTGCAGCCCTGACCACAGGCTAATTCGCGGGGGACTGAGCAGCACCCGCCTGCCCTGGCAATTCGGCCAGCAACTGCTGGATCACCTGCTCCTGGGTGTCGTACGCGCCTTCGCCGAAGTGCACATAGCGCACCTGGCCGCGGGCATCGACGAAGTAGTGCGCCGGCCAGAACTGGTTGGAGAAGGCGTTCCAGATCGTGTAGCGGTTGTCGATGGCCACCGGGTACTCGATGCCGAGCTTCTTCACCTGCTCGCGAACGTTGCCGATATCGTTTTCATAGTCGTACTCCGGGGTGTGCACGCCGATCACCACCAGGCCCTTGTCGGCATAGCGCTTGGCCCACTGGTTGACGTACGGCAGGCTGCGCCGGCAGTTGATGCAGTCGTAGGTCCAGAAGTCCACCAGCACCACCTTGCCCTTGAGCGCCTCGCGGTCCAGCGGCGGCGAGTTGAGCCATTGCACGGCGCCGTCGAGCTCGGGCATCGGCCCCAGGCTGTCCAGTTGCGAGCTGCCTGCGAACAGCCGCCCACCCAGGCCCAGGGCGACCACTGCAAGGGCCAGCGTGGCGACGATAGCGGCGCGGCGGCGCGCCGGGTTCAGGCGGCGCAGGGCGCCGCCGAGGGTTGTGAACAATGCCATGACGTTCTCTCTCCTTGAGGCGCTTAGCCGCCTTCGTGGCAGGCACCGGTGGCGTAGGTCTGGTATTTCACGCTATGGGGCTGCCCCTTCGAGTCCAGGTAGTCCATCTGCGCGGTGACGATCCCGCATTGGCTGGCGTTGTCGTCATGGATCGACAGCACTTTCTTCACATCCAGGTGCTGGCCGTAATGGTAGCTGGGCACCGGTTGCGTGGTGTCGGCAAAGGCACTGAAGGCGCCCAGGCCGAGGGTGGCGAACAGGCCGATGCGGGCCAGGGTCTTGAAGTTCATCTCGCGTCTCCCGGGTGAGGCTTCACCCTGTTGCCGGGGAGGAACAGCCCTTCCCGATGAGACCTATTTGAGGCGCAGCAGGTATCGGCGATGTGTCCGGATCAGCGCGCATTGCTTCAGCAGGTATCTGTCGCCCAAGCAGATACACTGCAATACAAACCCCGGCAGGCAAGCGCCACCGGGCTCTGTACACTGGCGCCAGAGCGCTTGAACAGGAGCCGGGCATGGATCATGTCGATCATGTGCTGATCGTCGACGACGATCGCGAAATCAGAGAGCTGGTAGGCAACTACCTGAAAAAGAACGGGCTGCGCACCACCATCGTCGCCGATGGCCGGCAGATGCGCGCCTTTCTCGAATCCAATACGGTCGACCTGATCGTACTGGACATCATGATGCCCGGCGACGACGGCCTGGTACTGTGCCGCGAACTGCGCGCCGGCAAGCACAAGGCCACGCCGGTGCTGATGCTGACCGCCCGCAACGACGAAACCGACCGCATCATCGGCCTGGAAATGGGCGCCGACGACTACCTGACCAAGCCCTTCTCGGCCCGCGAACTGCTGGCGCGGATCAACGCCGTGCTGCGCCGCACGCGCATGCTGCCGCCGAACCTGAGCATCACCGAAAGCAGCCGGCTGATCGCCTTCGGCCACTGGCGCCTGGACACCACGGCGCGCCACCTGCTCGACGCCGAGGGCACCCTGGTGGCCCTGAGCGGCGCCGAGTACCGCCTGCTGCGGGTGTTCCTCGACCATCCGCAGCGGGTGCTCAGTCGCGAACAGTTGCTCAACCTCACCCAGGGCCGCGAGGCGGACATCTTCGACCGCTCCATCGACCTGCTGGTCAGCCGCCTGCGCCAGCGCCTGCTGGATGACGCCCGCGAGCCGGCCTATATCAAGACGGTGCGCAGCGAAGGCTATGTGTTCTCGCTGCCGGTGCAACTGGTCGAGTCGTCATCATGAGTGTGCAATTGCGCTGGCCGCGCACCCTGGCCTCGCGCCTGGCACTGATCTTCTTCACCGGCCTGGTGCTGGCCTACGGGTTGTCGTTCAGCTTCCAGTTCTACGAGCGCTACGTCAGTTCCCGCTCGATGATGCTGGGCAACCTGGAGCAGGACGTGTCCACCTCGGTGGCCATCCTCGACCGCTTGCCTGCGGCCGAACGCGCGGCCTGGCTGCCCCGCCTGGAGCGGCGCAACTACCGCTATCGCCTGGACAGCGGCAAACCGGGCCAGCCCCTGAAACTGGCCGATGCGCCGATGGCCGCACAGTCCATCGACAAGGCCATCGGCAGCCAGTACCGGCTGGACTACCAGAGCATTCCAGGCCCACGCCCGCATTTTCAGGTGCACCTGCGCCTGGCCGATGGCAACCCGCTGACCGTGGACGTCACCCCGGCATCGGTGCCGCTGTCGACCTGGCTGCCGGTGGTCTTGCTGATCCAGCTGGCGCTGTTGCTGCTGTGTACCTGGCTGGCGGTGAAGACCGCCATCGGCCCGTTGACCCGCCTGGCCCACGCGGTGGACAGCCTCGATCCCAACGCCCCAGGCCCGGAGCTGGATGAAAGCGGCCCGCGTGAGGTGCGTTACGCGGCGGTGGCGTTCAACTCGCTGCAATCGCGCATCGCCGCCTACCTCAAAGAGCGCATGCAGCTGCTGGCGGCCATCTCCCACGACCTGCAAACCCCCATCACGCGGATGAAGCTGCGGGTCGAGGTGATGGACGCCTCCACGGAAAAAGACAAGCTCTGGAGCGACCTGGAAGCCATGGAGCACCTGGTGCGCGAAGGCGTGGCCTATGCCCGCAGCATCGACGGCAGCACCGAGGCCAGTTGCCGGGTACAGCTGGACGCCTTTCTCGACAGCCTGGTGCTCGACTACCAGGACAGCGGCCAGCAGGTGGCGCTGGGCGCCACCAATGGCGCGGTGATCAACACCCGCCCCCACGCCTTGCGCCGGGTGCTGGTGAACCTGATCGACAATGCCCTGAAGTTCGCCGGTGCCGCGCAGCTGGAAGTCCAGCATGGCGCCAACCACAGCACGGTGATCCGCGTGCTGGACAACGGTCCCGGCATTCCTGCCGACGAGCTGGATGAAGTGCTCAAGCCCTTCTATCGGGTCGAAGGCTCGCGCAACCGCACCACCGGTGGCACGGGCCTGGGGTTGGCCATCGCCCAGCAACTGACCCAGGCCATCGGCGGCACCCTGACCTTGAGCAACCGCGAGGGCGGCGGTCTGTGCGCGCAGATCGAGTTGCGACCGGCCACCCCGTGAGCGCGGTTGTACACGCCGATACATAACCGCCAACGGCCGACACACTGCAGATAAGCGCCCCTGCAAGACTCCCGGGCAGACCAGGCGACGGCACTCCGTCGTCGCCCCTGCACCCGGAGCACCCCATGAAACTCACCGCCTTGCCTTCGGGCTGGAAGCTGTTCGGCCTCCTCGCCCTGCTGACCCTGGCCATGACCGCGCTGACCCTGGCCGCCCACCCGCTGGGCTCGGACGGTTTGCGCAGCGCCATTCGTGCCACGGCACGCAGTTCGTATGCGCTGTTCCTGCTGACCTTCCTGGCCTCTTCGCTGGCGATCCTGCTGCCGGGTGACAGCACCCGCAGGCTGCTGCGCGAGCGGCGCTACCTGGGCCTGGCGTTTGCTTTCTCCCATGCCGTGCACGGCGTGCTGATCTACCAGTACGCCCAGCACTTTCCGGCGCTGTTCTGGGCCGGGCGTACGGTGACCTCGAGCCTGCCCGGCACCTTCGGCTATGTGTTCATCCTGTTGCTGACCCTGACCTCGTTCAAGACACCGATGCGCTGGCTCGGGGGGGCGGCCTGGAAGCGTCTGCACAGCATGGGGGTGTGGGTCATTGCGCTGGTGTTCTGCCTGTCGTTTTTCAAGCGGATTCCCATGGGGGGGTGGTATGTACTGGCGTTCTCGACGATGTTCGCTGGCATCGTTCTCAAACTGATCGCGAAAGTGGCCCAGCGCATGCGGCGTAAGGCTGTGGTCGGTAGTGGAGTTGGCCTTGAGGGGTGAGTGCATATCCATTTGCCATGGTGGCGCGGAGTCACCTTTGCGCCCTTACGGTATTGCTCCCGGCGGGGCGTACCGTGTCGCCTGGTCTGGCGATGCACGAAAAGCACAAGCAAAAGCGAAATCGCAAAGCCGAGCCTGCGCTTCGCTTTGCTGTTGCTCTTGCTTCTAAGCGCGCGATATTCCAGGCGCCATCAATCGTCCCTTCAGGAGGCCGAGTGGAACCCTTGCGTAGTGGGGCGACGGCCATGGATGGCCGGCGAGCGCCGCAGGGCCAGGGACGGCCCTTCGGCGCGCCCCCGCGGGAGCAAGGGTGTAACGAGGGAACCCGTAGCGCAGCGAAGGGCCGGATGCTGGGACAGGGGTTTTGCCTACTTTTGCCCTCAAAAGTGGGTCGCCGTAAAGGGCGAAACCAGCCAGCAGCACCGCCGCAGGGAATGGATATGCTCATCGTCTTCAGTGCCAACGCATTGGTCTGGGGTGTTGCGAGCTGATCCATTCGCGAGGGTGACGCGGAGTCACCTTTCCGCCCTTACGGCGGGCTACTTTGTCTTGGCAAAGTAGCCAAACCGTACGTCCCTGCATCCGGCCCTACGCTGCGCTCCGGGTCCCTTCCCTCCGGCATTGCTCCCGCCGGGGCGCACCGAAGGGCCATCCATGGCCCTGCGGTGCTTGCAGGCCATCCATGGCCTGCACCCGGCTACGCAATACCTCCGCTCAGCCTCCTGAAGGGACGAATCGTGTCGTCTGGGCTGACGATGTACGAAGAGCAAAAGCAAAAACCAAAGCAAAAGCGAAGTCGGAGAGCAAAGCCCGCGCTTCGCTCTGCTTTTGCTCTTGCTTCTAAGCGCGCGATAATCCAGGCGCCACCGATCGTCCCTTCAGGAGGCCGAGTGGAACCCTTGCGTAGTGGGGCGACGGCCATGGATGGCCGGCGAGCGCCGTAGGGCCAGGGACGGCCCTTCGGCGCGCCCCCGCGGGAGCAAGGGTGGAAGGAGGGAACCCGAAGCGCAGCGTAGGGCCGGATGCAGGGACAGGGGGTTTTGCCCACTTTTGCCCCGTCAAAAGTGGGTCGCCGTAAAGGGCGAAACCAGCCAGCAGCGCCGCTGCAAGGAATGGATATGCTCATCATCCTAAATGCCAACGCTCTGGTTTGACCCGTCGATTTCGGAACAGCAGTGAATCACCGCTGTATCACCGATCAATCCGCCGGCAACAACGCCGGCTTGCCGGTCTCCTTGAGCAGGAACACCACAAACTTCGCCGGCTTGTCCTGGCTGGCATTACGCCCCACGGTATGGATATCCGCCGGCCCCTCATGAAACACCTGCCCGGGCGTCAGGGTAACTTCCTTTCCGCCTTTGACCCCCATCACCACCGTCCCCTCCAGCACATAGACCACACCATGGGCGTCGTGGCGATGCACCGGGTCGGCGCCACCTGGCGGGTACTCCACTTCCAGCACCAGGATTTCCTTGCCCGGGTAGTCGGGCAGCGCCTGCGTCATCACCGGCTTGACCGTGGGTGGTGGTGCGCTGGTTGACGAACTCTGGGCCACCACCGTCGTGGCGCCCATCAAGGCTACAAGCACAAGCAACGAAGGAATGCGCATGACAGGCTCCTGATCCGCATCAACGTTGGACGGGGGTGTTTTTCAGCCAGGTATGGAAATGCATGCCACCCTTGAGCGCATTATCGTCAGGGGTCAGCGAACGATCATCGATCGGCGCACCGAAATAGGTGGCCTGGGGATCGGCGATCACCTCGCGGGCATCGCGGTTGTGCTCCAGGTAGGCGCGCACGAACTCGACCAGGGGCTGGCGGTCGGGCCCGGCAACTTCAAGGGTGCCATTGGCCGGACCCTGATCGACCAGGTTGGCCAACGCCTGGGCGACATCGGACGAGGCGATCGGTTGCAGGGCGGCATTGGTCAGGCGCACGCAGTTACCGTCGGCGCCGGAATAGGCAATCGCCCCCATGAATTCGAAGAACTGCGTGGCACGCAGGATGGTGTAAGGCACACCCGCTTCCTTGATCAGTTTCTCCTGGGCCATCTTGGCGCGAAAGTAGCCGCTCTCGAGCATGCGCTCGGTGCCTACCACCGACAGCGCGATGTGATGACGTACACCGGCGTGCTTCTCGGCGGCGAACAGGTTGCGCCCGGAGGTTTCGAAGAACGACAGCACCGCAGCGTCTTCGAACGAGGGTGAGTTGGATACGTCCACGACCACATCGGCGCCTTTGAGCGCGTTTTCCAGGCCTTCGCCGGTGAGGGCGTTGACGCCGGTTTTCGGCGAAGCGGCCAGTACGCCGTAGCCCTTGGCGTGCAGGTTGTTGCAGAGCTGGGTGCCGATCAGGCCAGTACCACCGATAACGACGATCTTCATGGCTGAGTCTCCCAGGGAATGGGGGCTTTGTACTGCAGCCTTCCATCCTACTCCGCCATATCGATGGGGCATCCGGGGGCGGATCAGTGGTTGCCTGGCGGTAGCTCCCACAAAGATTGCAGGGTATCTGTGGGAGCTGCCGACAGGCTGCGATCGGGCGCGAAGCGGCCGCAGTACAAGAGCGCCCCAGTACGTCTGATCCAGCGAGGTGGCCGGATGGCGATTGCTGCGCAGTCGATCGCAGGCTTCGCCAGCTCCCACAAAGACAGTTGCGCCCACAAGGGTCCGCCCCCTATCGAGGCTCAGAAGCGCTCGTCGGCCATGGCCGGCAAGGTCAGTTCCTTGACGAAACAGGCCGTGGACAGGCTCAGGGCCATGCGCACCACCTGGACCACATCGTGCACCGGAATCAACTGGCCTTCACCACGCAACGCAGCCTCCTCGCGCGGGGTCGCCAGCGGGTCGTCGGTGTTGAGGTAGCCCAGGTTCAGGCAGGTCACGCCCAACTGCTGCTGGCGGTAGCCCTCGCGCAGGGCATCGGCGATACCGCGCAAGGCGAACTTGGAGGCACCGAAGGTGACCTCCGGGCGCCCGCTCTGGCTCAGGCCGGAGGTCGAGCCGGTGAGGATGATGCGTGGCCGCTCGCTTTGCAGCAGGGTCGGCAGCAGGCGCTTGATCAGCAACAGGGTCGCAGTGATGTTGCAGCTGACGATGGCTTCTACTTCGGCGTCATCGTCAGCGAGAAAGTCGTAGTCTGGCGCAAAGGCCCGGCGCTCCCAGATGCCCAGGTTGTAGACCAGGGTATCGAGACCCTGCCCGGCCACCGCCTGCTCCAGGCGCTGCGCCGCCTCCCGTGGATGAGCCAGGTCGGCCTCGATCCACTGCACCTGCACGCCCGGACGCGGCACCAGGCCTTCAGGCCGGCTGCGCGACACACCGATGAGGGTGTCGCCCGCCTCTCCCAGGCCCTCGATCAAGGCCCGGCCCAGTCCCTTGCTTGCCCCTACCACCATGGTTCTCATCACCTGTCTCCTGACGTGGCCTATCGAGTAAACCAGGCATGCAAGCAGAGCAATGCAACCTTGGCAAACAGCGGTTGTATCCGGATGTGTGCCAACTACTTCAGGTAGCGCCGGAACCACGCCAGGGTCCGCTCCCACGCCAGCTGGGCTGCCGCCTCGTCGTAGCGCGGCGTGGTGTCGTTGTGAAAGCCGTGGTTGGCACCGGGGTAGAGATAGGCCTCGTAGGTGGTCCCCGCCGCCTTCAGCGCCTGCTCATAGGCCGGCCAGCCTTCGTTGATGCGGGTATCGAGTTCGCCGTAGTGCAACAGCAAGGGCGCCTTGATCTTCGGCACATCCTTGGCATCGGCCTGGCGCCCGTAGAACGACACGGCCGCGGCCAGTTCGGGGTAGGCCACCGCCGCCGCGTTGGCCACCCCGCCGCCATAGCAGAAGCCGACGATGCCGACCTTGCCGGTGGTGGTGTCGTTCTTCATCAGCCATTCGATGGCGGCGAAGAAGTCGTTCATCAGCTTCTGCTGGTCGATCCCGGCCTGCAGTTCCTTGCCCTTCTCGTCATCACCGGGATAGCCGCCTTTCGACGTCAGGCCATCAGGCGCCAGGGCGATGAAGCCAGCCTTGGCCAGGCGCCGGGCCACGTCTTCGATGTAAGGGTTCAGGCCGCGGTTCTCATGCACCACCACCACGGCGGGCAACTTGCCCTGGACCTTGGCCGGTCGCACCAGGTAGCCACGCACCTGACCATGGCCCTTGGGCGAGGGATAGGTGATGTACTCGGCGTGGATATCCGGGTCGGAGGCCGGTACCTGCTGGGCCAGTGCGTAGTTCGGGCTCAGCGACGCCAGCAAGGCACTGGCGGTCATGCCGGCGAAGGTGAAGGCCGCCGCGCGGTCGAGGAACTCACGGCGGTTGATCCGGCCGTGAGCGTAGAAGTCGTAGAGTTCGAGCAGTTCGGGGGCGAAGTCTTTGGCGGTGAGACGGTCCATGGGCGGGCGCTCTCTTCAATGACGGGTAAAATCGCTTGATTCATTAAAGCAGGCTTGGTGACCGCCGCTTGCAACGACGCGAGCCCGTTGCAGGCTCGCGTCGGTTCAGGCCATCAGGCGCTGAGCAGTTGACCACGGAACAGGCTGGCCAGGGTTTTCACCGTCAGTACCGCCAGGGCGATGGTCAGCAGGATCAGGATCACCCAGGCCAGCCCTTGCAGTGCCACTCCGCCCTGGGCATGGGCATATTTGAAGGCGGCATTGCTCAGCGCGGCCAGCGGGAAGCTGATGGCCCACCACGAAGGGGCAAACGGCACATCGCGGCGAAACACCTTGAAGCCCAGCACCACGGCCAGGAACAGGCCGAAGTAGAACAGCATGCCGGCAAACCGGTCGACCTCGCCGAACAGGTTGGTGTAGGCCAGAAAGCCCACTTCAAACGGCGCCACCAGGATCATCAGCGAAGGCACCATGCCCTTGGCCAGGGCGTCCTGGTGCACCAGGCGCGGGAAGATGCTGGTGAAGAACACCAGGGCCAGGGCCGCCCCCACCGCCATGGCCAGCAGGTTCAGCTCGCTCGCCCAGGCCATGGGCATGTGCGCACCGGTCACGGCGATGTCGAGGGTGGCAACGCCCGGAATGAGCCAGGCCGGCACCGCGTGTTGCAGGTCCTGCTTGCCCTTGAGCAAGCGCGACAGCACCAGCCCCCCCAGGGCCACGGCCAGCAGGCTGGCCACGCTCCACAACAGCTGGGCGAAGCCTTCGCTGTAGGGCGCTGCCACCACCGACAGCAGCAACAGGGCAATAACGATGGTGCCGAAGAAGTTGCCGGCGATCGGGTGCTTGAACTCGTTGACCACCGCCTGGCGATGGCGTACCAGTTTGGTGAGGTAACCTGCAGCGAGCACCACGAACACCAGACTGGCGAACAGGGCGATGGCTTCGCCGATCAGCGGGCTGACGCCGAAGTACTGGTGCGCCAGGCGCCAGGCCAGGCCCAGACCGGCCAGGCCCATGACCGAGCCGAACAGGTTGACCGGCAGGTGCTTGATCGAGACGCTGCTGGCAACCTGGCTGTGAGCAGGCTCCAGGGCGGGAATGGTGGCAGTGTTCATGACGGCTGACTCCTGGCTTGATTTGTCGTTAGGGGTAGTTTCTGCCATGATCGTCTTGGCTGAAATAGCCACATAACGACGTTTTCCGCCAACCTCTCGACCCCAACGGACAACCCCCATGCGCATCGCCCTTCTGGCTTTTCCCCGTGTGCAAATGCTGGATATCGTCGGCCCCGCCGATGTCTTCGCCGAAGCGGCGAAACAACTGGGCAACCCCCGCGCCTACCGGGTCGAGGTGATCGGCACCGAACCCGGCCTGATCAAGACCAGCAGCGGCCTGCGCCTGGCGGTGGACGCCACGGTGGACACCCACAAGGCCAGGCTCGATACCCTGCTGGTGGCCGGCGGCCCGCAAATCGACGAGATCGTCGGCAACCCGGCCCTGCAACAATGGCTGCAACGCCAGGCAGGCTCGGTACGACGCATCGGCTCAGTGTGCACCGGTGCCTTCGCCCTGGCCGCCGCCGGCATCCTGCGCGGACGGCGGGTGACCACCCACTGGAACAGCAGCGCGCGCCTGGCCCGGGAAAACCCCGACACCGAGGTCGAGGCCGACAGCATCTATGTCAAGGACGGCAGCCTGTACACCTCGGCGGGCGTGACTGCGGGCATGGACCTGGCCCTGGCCATGGTCGAGGAAGACCACGGCCGCGAGCTGGCCTTGCGGGTGGCGCGGGAAATGGTGATGTTCTTCAAGCGCCCCGGTGGCCAGTCGCAGTTCAGCGCCCACCTGGCGGCGCAGACCGCCGAAAAATCGGCCATCAGCGCCGTGCAGGCCTACATACTGGCCCACCTCAAGGACGACCTCAGCGTCCCGGCCCTGGCCGCCCGCGCCGGCATGAGCGAGCGCAACTTCGCCCGGGTGTTCAAGCTGGAGGCCGGCTCCACCCCGGCCGAGTTCGTGGAGCTGGCGCGCATCGACAGTGCCCGGCGCCTGGTCGAAGAGTCGGATATCCCCTTGAAGCGTCTGGCCGACGCGGTGGGCTACGCCAACATCGACGGCTTTCGCCGGGCCTTCGTGCGCCGCCTGGGCGTCACCCCCAGCGACTACCGGGCGCGCTTCACCCAGCCTCGCCCTGCAACAGAAAATCGATCATCGCCCTGACCCGCAACGGCACATGCCGGGCATGGGGGTAGATGAGCATGAAGGGCCGCGAGGTGCCGCCATAGTCGCCGAGCACCTCGACCAGTTGGCCGCTGTCCAGCTCCTGCTGCACGGTGAAGCGGTAGGCCTGCATCAGCCCGGCGCCGTATTTCACCAGGGTGGCGGTGGCGAGAAAATCCTCCAGGCAGGTGTAGCTGCCCGAGGTCTGCACTTCGACCCACTTGCCTGCGACCTGGAACGACCAGGGCGTGGTGCGCCCGGTGCTGGGCAGTTCGAACTGGATGCACTCATGCCCGAGCAGGTCGTCCGGCGTGGCTGGGATGCCGGCGCGACGCAGGTAGTCGGGGGTGGCGACCACCACCAGCTCGGCCTCCTCCAGGCGCCGGGCCACCAGCCGTGAATCGGCCGGTGCGCGCCCACGGATCGCCAGGTCGTAGCCCTCCTCGGCAAAATCGATATTGCGGTTACTGACATGCACGTCGATACGCACCTGCGGGTAGCGCTGGCGAAATTGTGGCAGGCGCGGCAGCAGGCGGTAATGGGCATAGGGCGTGGGCAGGCTGATGCGCAGCAAACCCGCCGGCACCGCCTGGGCGCCGCTGACTTCGCGTTCGGCATCGATCAGTTGGGTCAGCGCCTGCCGGCACTGCTCGTAGTAGCCGCGTCCGCCCTCGGTCAGGCGCATCTGCCGGGTGGTGCGCACGAATAATCGCACGCCCAGGCGCTCTTCCAGGCGCGCCACCGAACGGCTGACCGCCGCCGGCGTGACCCCGGCCTGGTTGGCGGCGGCGGTAAAGCTGCCGGTTTCGGCCGCCAGGCAAAACAGCTCGATGCTGCCCAGTTGCAGATCGTCGAATACCCGGGTCATGAGCACCTCATTGATTACACCAGGTATCAATTCAAATTACATTCACACCATTTTTCAAGACCTGCTTGCCAATTAACCTGAGCTCCATCAGCCGGACCTGTCGCCCGGCTTTACGGAGACTCGATCATGCACACAGCCAAAACCGTCATCGTCACCGGCGCCTCCAGCGGCCTGGGTTTCGCCATCGCCAAGGCCTACCTTGAGCGCGGCGACAATGTGGTCGGCAACGCCCGCACCCTGGCCCGCCTGCAAGAGGCTGCGGCGTCCCTGGGCAACCCGGCCAACTTCCTGCTGGTCGAAGGCGACATCGCCCGGCCCGAGACCGCACGCAAGCTGTTCGACCAGGCCATCGAAGCCTTCGGCAAGGTGGATATCCTGATCAACAACGCCGGCATCTTCATCGCCAAGCCGGTGGCCGACTACACGCCGGCCGATATCGAGGCTATCGTCGATACCAACCTCAAGGGCTTCGTCTACCCGGCGCAGGTCGCCGCTCAGCACATGGCCGCCAATGGCGCCGGGCATATCGTCTCGATCACCGCCTCCATCGCCCTGCAACCGAACAGCAAGGTGCCGGCGCTGCTGCCGGTGCTGATCAAGGGCGGCCTGAACCAGGCGGTACGTGCCCTGGCGCTGGAACTGGCGCCTGCGCAGGTGCAGGTCAATGCCGTGGCCCCGGGGATCATCGACACCCCGCTGCATGGCGACGACCCGCAGACCCGCGAAGCGCTCAAGGCCCTGGCGCCCACCGGGCAGATCGGCAAGCCCGAGGATGTGGTCGATGCGGTGCTGTACCTGACCGACTCGACATTCGTGACCGGTACCGTGATCGCCGTGGACGGCGGTTCAGCCACCGGTGTCTGGTAAGCAAACGGAGGAAGACTGTCATGCCTTATGTACACATCCGGGTTACCCAGGAAGGCGTCAGCGCCGAACAGAAACGCGAGCTGATCGAAGGCACTACCGAGCTGTTGTATCGGGTACTGAACAAGCCGCCAGCCTCGACCTTCGTGGTCATCGAAGAAGTGCCCACCGACAACTGGGGGGTCGGCGGCGAGACGGTGACGGCGCTGCGCAAGCGCGAGCGATCGGGGTAAGGCTATCGCTGGCTACGCCAGCTCCCACAAAAGCGGTGGTTCCCACAGGGGATGTGGGAGCCGGCATCGCCGGCGATGAGGCCGCCACGGTCGCAGATCAACAACACCCCGTCATTGCCACCAACCCCTCGACCACCGCCAGCAACGCCCCCTGCGGCCGTTGCTGGCAACGCTCATACGTCGCCAGTTGCCAGTCGGCACTGGTGCCCTCGCGCAAGATCTGCTCGGCCCGGTCAAAACTGCGCTCGCTGTCACAGGGCCCGGCGTCGAAGCGCTGCCGCGCCTGCGCCAGCCATTGCTGCGCACTGCCCTGCCCCTCACCCGGCAGACAGATGTACGGGCCATGGCGCCCATGGCGCATGGCACGCCAGTAGTTCTGCCCGGCGATCCAGTACTGCTCACGGGTCAGCGCAGCGTCCTGCGGGTGGTTCAGGCAATGTTCGACCATGCGGCGAAACACACCGGCAATGCACAGCGCATCCTCAAGCCGGGGACAGGCATCGGCGATCCGCAACTCCACCGTAGGGAAGCGTCGCGACGGGCGAACGGCCCACCAAAAATCGTTGTCTTCGCGCAGCGATCCCGTACGGCGTAGCAGCTGCAGGTAACGCTGGTAGGCCTGCCAGTCGCCGAGGCGTTCCGGCAGCCCCATGTGCGGCCACTCTCCACAGGCGACCCGGCGGTAACTCTGGTAGCCGCTGGGTTCGCCTTCCCAGAAAGGCGATGATGCGCTGAGCAGCAACAACAGGGGTGTCCAGGGCAGCAACTGGTTGATCAACCTGATCCGGTCAACGCCTTGCGCCACCCCGACATGGATATGCAGGCCACACAACAGGCTTCGGCGTGCGACCTGCTGGTAGTCCTCGAACAGTTGCCGATGATGCGCCCCGTCTGCTGGTTGCTGTTGGCGCCAGCCGCCCATGGGGTGACTGCCCGCGGCGAGCAGTCCGATGCCTTCGGCCGCCAGCGCCCTGGCCAGTTGCTTGCGGCGGTGCTGGAGGAAATCACTGGCCTGGGCCAGGCTGTCGAACACCGGCGAGGCCACTTCGATCTGACTGCGGAACATCTCCTGGGCGAAGTGCGCGCCCAGCACCTGGCGGCACAGCGCGATGATGCCGGCCCCGGGCCTGGCAACTGCCTGGCCGCTGGCCAGCTCCACCAGCAGGTACTCCTCCTCGATGCCGAAGGTACAAGGCCTGGTCATCGTCGCGTCACGCACAGCATCACCGCGGCGATCCGCTCGACCTGCTGGTAGCCGGGTTCAAGCAGTTGTTCGCCAAACACATCCGGGTCCAGCTCCTCGTAGCGCCAGGCCCAGCGCGGATCGACCAGGGTACCTTGCACCTGCGCCAGGAAAGGGTCACGGCCCTCGACCATGGCAACACCTGTGTACAGCAGCAAGGTGCCGCCCGGCGCCAGGCGCGGCAAGGCTTGCTCGACGATACGCAGCGACAGCTGTTCGCCCAGGACGCCACCACCATGGCGATAGGCACGTTCGCCGGCATCGAGCATGTAGGGTGGATTGGCAACGATCAGGTCGAACCGTCCGGTCACGCCATCGAGCACGTCGCTGTGCTCCACCGAGACATTGGCCAGTTGCGCCAGGGCAACATTGATCGCGGTCAGACGCAAGGCCCGGGGGTTGATGTCCAGGGCACAGACCTGGGCATGACGCCGTGCCCGGGCGATCAGCAACGCGCCAATGCCGGCACCGCAGCCGATATCCACGGCATGGTCGAGGGCGGTCGTACGCTCACGCAGGTGGGCTTCGATGACCCGGGCAAAGCGATAACTGTCGGGGCCGAAGAACACGGCATCGACGCTGTCGGTAGGGTAGCTTGAATGCACCAGTAGCAAGGTTCCCAGGTTCGACCAGCGCACCCGGCTGCGCCAGAGGTCGCCCAGGTGTTCGACGATACCTGCCCGTTGCATCTGCGCCCGTTCGTCCGCCGATAGCACGGCCGGGTTGAACGCCCGGTTCCAACCGAAGATATCGCGCAGGGTCTGCGCCTGTTCGTTCCCGGCACGAATATTGTTGCGATGCTGGGTCAAGGGCGTTACGCAGGTAAAGCGGTAGCCGTCGGCCTGCAGCCGCCTCCCCAGTTGCAGCAGGGCCTGATCGGCCTGACGTTGAACCTGGTCCAGTAGCATCGTGCGCTCCTTAACGGTGCAAGCCGGTCATCTGCGCGAACCGGCGCGTCGCCCACAGGCCACGGGGCAAGGCATGGCGGTTGCCGCTCATGTCCTTGATCAGTTGCTCGATGCGGGTTTGTGGCGGCAGCGCCTGCAGGGTTGCCTCCAGGGCCTGTTCCTGCTCATCGTCGATCAATGGATCGACCTTGAGTGTCGGCATGCGCGTTGGTTTGGCCAGAGGCTGCCAGGTGCCAGCGATCCAGTCATGCAGCAACTGTTTCTCGTAAGGGTCGAATACGCCGAACATGGCTGCACCCGGTCCGTCGACCAATCGCCAGAAACGACTCTGGCCCGGGTCCCGGTCCCGCCTGATCCAGCCCTTGCGCTGCAACACGGCGAGAAAGCCGCTGAGCAGATTGGTGTGCGCCAGCCATTGATTGACCGTGCGCCCTTCGATGCGACAGTAGTCCGAGTGCATGTGCTGGCCGAACCCGCGCTTGCGCTCCAGGGAGGCCAGCAACTCGGCTTCGAGATCGAAGCTGTCGATGATCGCCTGTGCCCCCGGCCCCAGGTCGTTGAGGCGATAACCGCGGGCCACACGTTGATAGAACGGCGTGCCGCCCTGCTGCGGCCACAGCTGCCGCAAGGCCTGCAGCGCTTTGCAGGCATGGCCGCTGCTGGCGTTGTCGATGGTCACATGCAGGCGAAAATAGTGCGGATCGATACCCAGCTCATCCAGCTCGTAGGCGCTGATCAACAAGTGCAAGGGCAACTGCTCGTAGCCGAGGTTATAGCCGATCAGCTCCGGCAAAAAGGCCTCGGTGTTCAAGCCCAGGGCCAGTTGCAGCGTGCCCTGCAGGTAATGCTCCGCGCTCAGGGGCAAGTCCTGGTGACAACCCAGCTCGCTGAGCAGGCGACGATAAATCAGCACATGGTTGCTTGCCGGGTCACCCTCACCCAGTTCCTCCAGGTAGGTGCGGATCAAACCGTGAAAGCGCGGATCAGGCCAATGACGCAAGGTGCCGTACAACCAGGCACCATCCACCGCCTTGGTCGGCGCTACCTGCTGGAGAAAGTACAAGGCATGGGCGCGGTTGCTGAAATAGCGCCGTGGCGCGCCAGCTTTGCGGATGGCCAGGTAATCGGCATAGTGCCGGGCCACAGCGGCCGCCCGCTGGGTGCCCCACTGTCCGAGGTCCGCGGGATTGGCTGGCAACTCATCGGGCAAGGCCTCGGCGCGTTGCAGTTGCGCGAGGAGCCATTCATGGCTGTCGCCCACCGCCCCCTGGAGCAGGTTCTGATAGCGTTGTTGCAACGCAGATCGGGCCTCCCATGGCCCCGCGGTTTGCACAGTTGATGCAATCGACACGCTCATGGTCGGGTTCCTGCCGTCAGTGGTTCAGCGGGCGACATCGCCCTTGTAAACAAGTGAGGCCCGCCACTGCCCGAAGTTCAGCGCAATGGCCCGGGCGCAAGATGGAAGGTCGCAAGCAAGCAGGCCGGTAGACCTGTAGACTTGCACCCCAAGCCAAATCACCGGCCCTTTATTTGTTCTGGAGTTGCCCCGATGCCCGCCCTCACCCATTTTGTCGCCCCGCCCGGGGAGTCGATCAAGAGCCAGATCCTGCAGATGGTGGTCGACTACCTCAGCGACATCAGCGCTGTCGGCATCCCCCCGAGCAACCCGCTGTACAACCTCTACCAGTACGGCATCGGCTTTGAAGTGCATCGCTACCTGGATGCCATGAACGGTGCCGGTGAGCTCAAGGTCGAGCTGGTGGTCGCCTGCGATGTCGACGATCCGGACAGCGTCATTGGCTTTCTCCTCTACCTGCCCCTGCAGGACGACCCCCAGGCCTGCACCGTCGCCTACCTCGCCGTGCACAGCCAGCACCGTCGCCAAGGTGTCGCCCGTGCGCTGCTGCAGCAGATGACCGCACGCTACCCCCATGCCGAACTGGCCTGCGCGCCAGGCAAGGTGGAGTGCTTCGAGGCCCTGGGCTTCCAGGTGATCGGCGCGCGCGGGCCACAGGTGCTGATGAACACCCGCGACCATGCAAGCGCAGGCCTGGTGGCGGTGCTCGACGTGGCGCCGATCTATCGCACCCTGGAAATCCAGCAGATTCACAGCTACCTGCTCAAGCAGCACGGCAAGCGAGCCATGGTCGACGCCGAGAAGCAGCGCGACCGCCACCTCGACCAGTTGCAACGCAAGGCCCAGGCCCTGGCCCTGGAGCGCCTGGGCGAAGGCCCGTGGCAGCCTGGCACCGCGATTCGCCTGGTCTAGCGACCGGCCTGCAGCGCCAGTTCGACCAGCACCTGGAGCACGAAGCGGGTGCTCTGCTCCACCTGCCCTTCGCGGCTGGCAATGCCCAGGTGACGCCACAGCCCGGGGCGCAACGGGCGCATGCACAGGCGCCCATCCGGCTCCGGCGAGCTGGCTTCGTGGGGCAGCAAGGTGGCGCCGTAGCCGGCGGCCACCAGGCTTTTGATCGCATCGTTGTAGTTGAGCTGGATGCGTGCCTGCGGTTGCAGGCCGGCGCTGGCGAACCAGTCGCCGGTCACCCGAGACAACTGAGTGGTGTTGTCATTGAGGATCAGTGCGCGGTCGGCCAGCCAGGCCGGCGTAACCCGCGCCGGCGGTACCCAGCTGCTGGGGATGAAAGCCATGATCGGGTCGCGGCGCCAGGGCTGGATCTGCACCCCCTTGACCGCGCCCTGGGGCAAGGCCACCAGGCCCAGGTCGAGGGTGCCGTCCTGCAGGCGCACCAGGGATTCGCGCGAGGTCAGCACCTGCACCTGCACATCGATGCCGGGGTGCCGCACACCGAGAATGTCCAGCGCCTGGGGCAGCAGATGGGCGATGGCGCCGGTCGAGGCGCCCAGGCGCACGCGCCCGCCCAGGCCCTGGACCTGGCGCTGCACTTCGTCCAGTGCCTGCTCGGCATCGGCCAGCAGGCGGCGCGCGCGCTCGAGCAAGGTTTCGCCAATGGTGGTGGGCTGGATCTGCCCACGCTTGCGCGACAGCAATGGCGCGCCGATGCGCGCTTCCAGGTCGGCGATGTGCAGGCTGACCGTGGGCGGCGCCAGGTTAAGCACCCGGGCGGCCTGGGCGAAGGAGCCGAGCTCGGCGATCACCACCAGGGTGCGCAGGCGGTCGAGGCTGATTTCACGCATGGGGTTTTATCGTTCAGAAAAGTTGAATGTCACCATCATGATATTCAAATTTTCTTTCGTCCAGATCGGCGCCAGCATAGGCACTCCCTGTACTGATTCGTCGAGAACACCATGCACCAGCCCCTTGTCTTTATCGATGGCGACCAAGGCACCACCGGCCTGCAGATCCACGGCCGCCTGCACGGGCGCAGCGACCTGCGCCTGCTGACCCTGCCCGATGCCGAGCGCAAGGATCCGGCGCGCCGCGCCGAGGCGATCAACAGCGCCGATGTGGCGATCCTGTGCCTGCCGGACGACCCGGCGCGGGAGGCGGTGGCGGCCATCGTCAACCCGGCGGTGCGGGTGATCGACGCCAGCTCCGCCCACCGCACCAGTGCCGGCTGGGTCTATGGCCTGCCGGAACTGGACGATCAGCAGGCCGAGCGCATCGCCCGGGCCAAACGGGTCAGCAACCCCGGCTGCTACCCCACTGGCGCCATTGCCTTGTTGCGTCCGCTGGTGAGCGCGGGGCTTGTGCAGGCCGACTACCCGCTGACCATCAATGCCGTGTCGGGCTATTCCGGTGGTGGCCGTGCCGCCGTCGATCGCCATGAAGCGCCCGGCGCACAAGCGAGCCAGGGTGTGCTGGTGTATGGCCTGAACCTGGATCACAAGCACGTGCCGGAAATCCAGCAGCATGCCGGACTGACGCAACGGCCGGTGTTCGTGCCCAGCTATGGCAGCTACCGCCAGGGCATTGCCCTGACCATCGCCCTGCAGACCCGCCTGCTGCCGGCGGGAGTGACGGCGGGCCGCCTGCATGAAAGCCTGCACGAGCATTACCACGGTTCACGCTATGTGCAGGTGGCGCCACTGGAGCTCGGCCAGGCGCCGGCGCAACTGGATCCGCAAGCTGTGAACGACAGCAACGACCTGCGCCTGGCGGTGTTTGCCAACGAGGCCCATGGGCAGGTGTTGCTGACCGCGGTGTTCGACAACCTGGGCAAGGGCGCCTCGGGGGCGGCGGTGCAGAACCTGGAGCTGATGCTGGCGGCGATGCACTGAGGGACGGCGACCACTGCGCGGTCGTTCGCAGGCTTCGCCAGCTCCCACAAAGGCCGAGACATGCCGAGGTTCATTGTGGGAGCCGGCAACGCCGGCGATGGCTGCGCAGCAGCCCTTGGGGCCGGTCGGTTCTGGCGACAGAAGGCTTGTGACCGCTGCGCGGTCGATCGCAGGCTTCGCCAGCTCCCACAAAGGCCGAGACATGCCGAGATTCAATGTGGGAGCCGGCAACGCCGGCGATGGCTGCGCAGCAGCCCTTGGGGCCGGTCGGTTCTGGCGACAGAAGGCTTGTGACCGCTGCGCGGTCGATCGCAGGCTTCGCCAGCTCCCACAAAGGCCGAGACATGCCGAGATTCATTGTGGGAGCCGGTAACGCCGGCGATGGGGCGTTTCAGGCCTCGGCTACCTGCCGCAACACCGCCAGCGGCACCCAGCCTTCCTCGGCCGTGTTGGTATTGCAACACCACACCCAGCCATTCAACTGCCTGTCACCCTCCAGCCGGTCGCCCGATTCCACATCCAGCTCCCGGGCGCAGTAAGCCTCCAGCGCCCTGCCCCGGTCGCCCTCCAGCCGCTCGATGATCTGGCCCGGCACCCAGCCGCCCTGCTGGCCCGGGGTCGTGCAGAAGAACCAGTTGTCCCAGCCCTCCTCACCGTCATAACGCTCACCAATGACCAACTCAGCCCCCCTGGCAAAGGTAATGGGCTGCGGGTACTCGCTTCTATGCTGTCCAACCACCACAAATTTCACGATTCCACCTCCCTTTGAATACTGGTCCGTGCCCGGCTTTTTACGTAGCATCCCATCCTTTTCGTCCCGACAGCCCTCCCCCCATGAAAACAACCTCCCTGCGCGCCGATGTCCTGGCAGGACTGACCACGTCCTTCGCCCTGGTCCCCGAGTGCATCGCCTTCGCCCTGGTGGCGCACCTCAATCCGCTGATGGGCCTCTACGGTGCCTTCATCATCTGCACCCTCACCGCCTTGCTCGGCGGCCGACCGGGGATGATTTCCGGCGCGGCCGGCTCCATGGCCGTGGTCATCGTCGCCCTGGTGGTGCAACACGGGGTGCAGTACCTGCTGGCCACGGTGCTGCTCGGCGGCTTGATCATGATCGCCTTCGGCGTGCTGCGCCTGGGCAAGCTGGTGCGCATGGTGCCGTATCCGGTGATGCTCGGCTTCGTCAACGGCCTGGCGATCATCATCGCCCTGGCCCAGCTCGAACACTTCAAGCATGACGGCGCCTGGCTCGGTGGTTCGGCCCTGTACCTGATGGCCGGCCTGGTGGCGCTGACCATGGCTATCGTCTACCTGTTGCCGCGCCTGACCCGCAGCGTGCCGCCGGCACTGATCGCCATCCTCGGCGTCGGCGTCGGGGTCTACCTGCTCGAGCTGCCGACCCGCACCCTGGGCGACCTGGCCCATATCGCCGGCGGCCTGCCGCAGCTGGCCTGGCCGGACATCCCCTGGAGCCTCGAGACCCTGAAGATCATTGCCCCCTACGCGATCCTCATGGCCCTGGTCGGCCTGCTGGAAACCCTGCTGACCCTCAACCTCACCGACGAGATCACCGAAAGCCGCGGCCATCCCAACCGCGAGTGCGTGGCCCTGGGTGTGGCCAACATGACGTCCGGCCTGTTCGGCGGCATGGGCGGTTGCGCCATGATCGGCCAGACCGCGATCAACCTCAGCTCCGGTGGCCGTGGCCGGCTGTCCGGCGTGGTCGCCGGGGTGATGATCCTGCTGTTCGTGCTGTTCCTCTCGCCGCTGATCGAGCAGATTCCGCTGGCGGCGCTGGTCGGGGTGATGTTCGTGGTCGCCCAGCAGACATTCTCCTGGGCCTCGCTACGGGTGCTGCACAAGGTGCCGCGGCACGACATGCTGGCGATCATCGCGGTGACCCTGGTGACCGTGTTCACCGACCTGGCCACGGCGGTGCTGATCGGCATCGTCATCGCCGCGCTCAATTTCGCCTGGCAGCAGGCCCGCGAGCTGTATGCCGACAGCCACCAGGAAGCCGACGGCAGCAAGCTCTACCGGGTGCACGGCACCTTGTACTTTGCCTCGACCACGCCGTTCCTCAACCAGTTCGACCCGGCCAACGACCCGGCGCGAGTGACACTCGATTGCCAACACCTGAGGTTCGTCGACTACTCGGCCATTGCCGCGCTCAAGACCCTGCGCGAACGCTACAGCAACAACGGCAAGCAACTGCGCGTGGTGCACCTGTCCGAGCGCTGCAAGCAACTGCTCAAGCGCACCGACCTGCACCACGGCTGAGCGGGCCCCTACGGGGCGCCGAACATCGCGGTCCAGTAGATCCCGGCATCGCTCTTGGGATCGACCGCGTAGGCGGCACCCAATTCCTTGTACTGCGGGTTCATCAGGTTGGCGCAGTGGCCGGGGCTGGCCAGCCAGCCGTCGACCACCTTGCGGGCGGTGTCCTGGCCGGCCGCGATGTTCTCGGCGGACACCTGGCCGGCATAGCCTGCAAGCTCCGCGCGGTCGCCGGGCGTGCGGCCATCGCGATCGACGTGATCGAGAAAGTTCTGGTTGGCCATGGCCCGTGTATGTGACTCGGCGACGCCCGCCAGGACAGCGTTCCAGGCCAGCGGCGTGGTCGCGGCATAGGACCTGGCGCCGCACTGGCGCTGCTGGCTGCGGGCGCTGTTGATCATTTCCAGCAGCTTCTGGCCTTCGGCCTGCCAGTCGCCCAGGCGTCCGGCCAGCAACGGCCGCGCCAGGACGATGCGCCAGTCGCGGCCTTGCTGGCTGACAGCGATATCGACGAATTGCGGGTCGAGCACCACCTGGCAGAAGCTTTCCTGCACCGCCTTCATCGCCGCCTGGGCATCCGGCGGGCCGTTGAGGGTGATGGACTGGACACTCACCATTGGGTAGTTGGCCTGGGCCAGCGCCGTCTTCAGGTCGACGCTGCCGGTGGCCGGCAGCGTCAGGCGCGGATCGCTGGCCAGCGGCGGCAGTTCCAGTGAGACCTGCTTGCCGCATTTCTGCGGCTGGCTGCGGAAGCTGTTGATCGCATCGATCAGTTGCGACGGCTCACTGGCCTGGACGGCACCTGCCATCAGGGCCAATGCCAGGCCGGCAAGACCCGGAACGGATAACTGGACGCGCATGCAAATCTCCCTTGAACGGACTGCGCCCATGATGCGCGAAGTCACCCGTCGTCGAACAGCTGGAATGTTTTGAGCGCGCTGCGGTCGACCCTGTAACGGGAAGGCATGGCCTTCCTGCCACCCAAGGGTTCGAGCATGCGCCTGCTAACGATTGTAACCTGCCTTGCCATGGTCCTCTCGGGGCCGCTGACATTTGCCGCCGACCCTGCGGCCAGGGCTGCCGAAGAAAAAGCCCAGGTGCTGGAGCACAAGGCGGTCGTGCAGCCCGACGCACCGCCTGCGCCCGGCGCCAAGGCCATCACCCGCACCGAGGTACAAGCGGTGGACCCGGCCGGGGCGGCGGCGCTGGACGATGCCATTACGTGCCTGGCCCGCAGCATCTATTGGGAATCCAAGGGTGGCCAGGCACGGGACATGGAAGCGGTGGCCAGTGTGGTGATGAACCGACTCGGCCACCAGGGCTTTCCGGACACCGTGTGCGGGGTGGTCAAGCAAGGCAAGGAAACCGGCAACTGCCAGTTTTCCTGGTGGTGTGACGGGCGCTCCGACTCGGTCCAGGAAGAGAACCGCTACGCCATCGCCAAGGAAATCGCGCGCAAGGCCCTGAACCGGCAACTGCAGGATCGCACCCACGGGGCGCTGTACTTCCATGACCGCAGGGTGTCGCCCGATTGGGCGCGGGCCTATGTGAAGACCTCCGAGACCGGGGATTTCCTGTTCTACAAGCCACGTAACGGCACGGCACGGTAGCTGTGGGAGCGGGCTTGCCCCGCGATTGCGGTCCGTCTGTCACACCGCAATCGCGGGGCAAGTCGAGTCGTCGCACCGCCGCTCCCACACACAGGTCAGTCGGAAACGTCGACCACCGGGATATCCCCGCCCGCCTTGCCCGTACGCCGGTCATTCATCCAGTTGGCCAAGCGCGTGGAAAACTCGGCCGGGGCCTTGCGTCCCACACGGCGGGCGATATCCAGGATGGTCTGTTGGGCCAGCGCTTCTTCCATGCGCTTTTGCGCCGTGAGCATCACCGCATGAATGGAGCAGGTGCCGTCCCTCGCCCAGTCCGGCGGCGAACCGTCGAACAGCGCGCAGCGATCGCGCACGTCGCGGCACTCGAAGATCATCTTGCGCCCGTCGATGGCCGTGACGATATCCAGCACAGTGATCTCATCGGCGGGACGCGCCAGCCTGAAACCGCCGCGCACCCCCTCGGTGGCCACCACCAGCCCAGCCTTGGCCAGTTTGGTGAAGACCTTGGCCAGGTACTCCTGGGGCACCCCTTGCAACTCCGCCAGGTCGCGCACGCTGGCTTCACGGCTATCGCCCAGTTCATCGACCAGGAAGGCCAGGCAGTGGATGCCGTACTCCACCCCGGCGCTATACAGTGACATGACAATCTCCGACTAACTTTGTCGCAAATAATACCAGTGTTTTTTGCGCAAACGGACTCCAGCCGTCCGCCACCGCTACCGTACATCGGCTTTCCTCAGCCTGAAGAAGGTCATTCTCTTCGAGAAAACCCGGAAACAGAGCGGTTTCCGGGCAAGGTTAACCGGATCGCCCCGGCGATCGGCAGAAAAAAATGCTTGCGCCCACAAACTACGATCAATAGAGTCGTAGTTGTTCGGCGGTGATGAGACTCACCCCACACCGATCTCACTCATGTGGAGCAGCAAAATGAAACAGCACATTCTGATTGTCGGCGCAGGTTTTGGTGGTGTCTGGAGCGCATTGAGCGCCGCCCGCCTGCTGGATCAACATGGCCGCAACGATGTCGCCATCAGCGTCCTCGCGCCGCAAGCCGAACTGCGCATCCGTCCGCGCTTCTACGAGCCGGATGTCCACCAGATGAAAGCGCCCCTGGGCGACCTGTTCAACGCCGTGGGCGTGAACTTCATCCAGGGCGCCGCCGAGCAGATCGACGTGGCCGCCAAGCGCGTCAGCTACACCGACGCCCAGGGCGTGCGCACCGACATCAACTACGACCGCCTGGTCATGGCTGCCGGCAGCGGCGTGTTCCGCCCCAATATCGACGGTCTCGACGCGCATGCCTTCGACGTCGACCAGATCGAATCGGCGGCGCGTCTTGAGCAGCACCTCAAGTCGCTGGCCAACCAGCCGGCGTCGCTGGCACGCAACACCGTGGTAGTCGCCGGCGGCGGCTTCACCGGGATCGAGACCGCCACCGAAATGCCGGGCCGCCTGCGCGCCATCCTCGGTGACGACGCCAAGGTGCGGGTGATCATCGTCGACCGCGGCGCCAAGATCGGCGCAGCACTGGGTGAAGGCATCAGCCCGACGATCGTCGAGGCGTGCGAAGCGCTGGGCGTGGAATGGAAGGTCAATGCCTCGGTGGCAGGCGTGGATGCCGGCGGCGTGACCCTGGCCGATGGCGAGCGCATCGAAGCCAGCACCGTGATCTGGACCGTGGGCGTGCGCGCCAGCTCGCTGACTGCGCAAGTGCCTGCCGAGCGCGATGCACAAGGGCGCCTGCACGTGGACCGCAACCTCAAGGTCAAGGGCCAGGAGCATGTCTATGCCACCGGCGACGTGGCCTACGCCGCCACCGACGAGTTGGGCAACTACGCGGTCATGTCCTGCCAGCACGCCATCGTCCTGGGGCGCCACAGCGGCAACAACGTCGCCGCCGATCTGCTCGGTGTCGAACCCATTGCCTACAGCCAGCCCAAGTACGTCACCTGCCTGGACCTGGGCGCCTGGGGCGCGGTGTTCACTGAAGGCTGGGACCGCCAGGTCAAGCTGCTGCGCAAGGAGGCCAAGGACCTCAAGACCCAGATCAACACCACCTGGATCTACCCGCCGGCAGCCGACCGCGCCACCGCACTGGCTGCCGCCGACCCGCTGATCCCGATTGCCTGATGCACTACCCGAAGGGCCGCCGATGCGGCCCTGTGGGAGCAACTGTCTTTTGTAGGAGCGGGCTTGCCCCGCGATTGCAATCGGTCAGTTACATCGCATCGCGGG